>DASVPH010000166.1:0-1871 GCA_036382945.1 Casimicrobiaceae bacterium | reverse complement strand
TCCTGCATCGCGCGCCACACGCTCTCGCAATCGGTGCGGCCGAGACGGCGAGTGATCCACGGCGAGGCGCTCATCGGGCGACCTTGTGAGAGCGGAAAAGCGAACAGTGGCGCGCGACCGCGCCGCCGTTCGCCGTTGCCGACGCTACAACACCATCGTCACCATCGGGTGCCCGGAGAGCTCGCGATACAGCGCGTCGAGCTGCTCGCGCGAGGTCGCGTTGACCGTGCAGGTGAGCGACAAGTACCGCGCTCCGCGGGAAGCGCGCATCTCCATCGACGCGCTGTCGAAATCCGGCGCGTGGCGCAGCACGACCTCGAGGATCGTCTGGGCGAACCCGTCCTCGGTGCGGCCGACGATCTTCATCGGGAACGCGCAGGGGAATTCGAGCAGCGTTTCGGTCGTCATGTCCATCGACCCGATGTGCGGCCGCCTCCGCGGTTTCGCCATCGCTCAGCTCCCATACATGTATTCGCGCGTCGCCGGATGCGGCAGGCGGCCGTCGGCGAGCGGCTTGCCGGCGAGGAGCTGGAAGATCGAGAGCCAGCCGCGGTCGAAGGCGTGGGCGGAGCCCGCCATGTAGATGCGCCAGACGCGGTAGCGCTCCTCACCGACCTCGCGTCGGGCTGCTTCGGCGTTGGCCTCCAGCCGATCGGTCCAATGCCACAGCGTTCGCGCGTAGTGCTCGCGCAGCGCCTCGGCGTCGATCAGCTCCAATCCATCCGCGGCGATCCCCTGAATGACTTTCGAGACGTGGGCGAGCTGGCCGCCCGGGAACACGTATTCCTCGACGAAATCGCCGATGCCGCTGCCCAGGCTCGTCCCGCCCAGCCAGTTGTGGGTGATGCCGTGGTTGAGCACCAGCCCGCCGGGTTTGAGCAGGCGCCGGATCTTGCCGAAGTAACGCGGATAGTTGCGGATCCCGACGTGCTCGAACATGCCGATGCTGGCGATCTTGTCGTAGAGCGGTGCATCGGGCAGGTCGAGGTAATCGCGCAGCTCCACGCGCACGCGATCGCTCAAGCCGAGCTCCGCGATGCGCGCCGTGACGTGGTCGTACTGGTTCTGCGACAGCGTAATCCCGGTCGCATGCGCGCCGTATGCCTGCGCCGCATGTAGGATCAGCGCGCCCCAGCCGCAGCCGATGTCGAGAAACGCCTCGCCCGGCGCGAGCATGAGCTTGCGGCAGATGTAATCGAGCTTCTGCGCCTGCGCCTGGTCGAGCGTGTCCGTCTCGCTGCGGAAATAGGCGCACGAATAGACCATGCGCTCGTCGAGCCACAGGCGGTAGAACGCGTTGGAGACGTCGTAGTGATGCTGGATGTTCGCCTTGTTGCCGCGTCGGCGATGGAGCCACTGCCGAGCGCGCGCGGCGATGCGCTCGCGGCCATGCGTGATCCCGCCGACCAGCGCCTCCGCGATGCCGAGGACGCGCCGCGCGCCGCCGCTGAAGTCGAGGTCGTTGTGGACGTAGGCTCGCGCCAGCGCGCCAAGCTCGGGCGAGGCGAGCGCCTTCAAGCCCCGCCAGGTGCGGGCGTAGACGTCCACTTCGGGTCTTTCCGACAGGGCCAGCCGGCCGCCGTCGGGAAGCACCAGGGCGATGGGGATGTTGCGCCCGCCGTAGCGGCTGGCGATGATCCGCGTCAGCGGTCGGGACATGCGCTTGGAGTCGAGTTCGGAACTACCGCACAGTGTAGCAGCCCGAGCAGCGAGAGGGGACCCGCAAGCGGTGTTTGCTTGCGGGGGTCGAGCGTGCGCGAGTGGCTGCGGCGGCCGACGCGCGAGCTCACGCATATCGTAGTGGAGTCCAAGGAGGCGGCGAGCCCGAGCACGCCTCGGGCATGCACCTTAAGCGGCGCTTTGACACGCCG
>DASVPH010000165.1:0-1606 GCA_036382945.1 Casimicrobiaceae bacterium | reverse complement strand
CGACCTCTTACGCGAGCGCGGCGGGGAGAAGATCAAGGTCTTCGGCGGCGGCGGCGGCGTGATCGTCCCTGCCGAGATCGAGGAGCTGCACCGCTACGGCGTGGCGCGGATCTTCTCGCCGGAGGACGGTCAGCGGCTCGGCCTTCAGGGCATGATCAACGAGGTGGTGAGCGCCTGCGACTTCGATCTCGCGCAGGACCTGCCCAAGGACCTGGCCGCGCTCAAGGCGGGCGACACTCATTTGCGTACCGCGGTGCTCGCGCGCTGCATCACGGGTCTCGAGGCCGAAGCGTTTCCGCCGAAGCTTCGCGACGAGATGCTCCGCGCGGCGGATGCGTCGAAGGCGCCGGTCCTCGGCGTGACAGGTACGGGCGGCGCAGGCAAATCCTCGCTCGTCGACGAGCTGATCCGCCGCTTCCGGCTCGATCGGGAGGACAGGCTGAAGATCGCGATCATCTCGATCGACCCGTCGCGGCGCAAGTCGGGCGGCGCGCTGTTGGGCGACCGCATCCGGATGAACGCCATTCAGCATCCGAACATCTACATGCGCTCGATGGCTACGCGCGCGGCGGGGACCGAGGTGAGCAAGGCGCTGCCCGACGCGATCGCCGCGTGCAAGGTGGCGGGCTTCGATCTCGTCGTCGTCGAGACCTCGGGCATCGGCCAGGGCGACGCGGCGATCGTGCCGCTCGCCGACTGCACGCTGTATGTCATGACGCCGGAGTTCGGCGCAGCGATCCAGCTCGAGAAGATCGACATGCTCGACTTCGCCGACTTCGTCGCGATCAACAAGTTCGACCGCAAGGGCGCGCAGGACGCGCTGCGCGACGTGCGCAAGCAGTATCAACGCAACCGCGAGCTCTTCAGCGCGAGCCTCGAGGAGATGCCGGTCTACGGCACGATCGCGTCGCGCTTCAACGACGACGGCGTGACGGCGCTCTATCAGGCGCTGGTGGCGCGGCTCGTGCAGGAAGGGCTCGTCATTCCCGCGCCAGCGGGAATCCAGCGTCGTTCCGCCGGCTCGGACGTCGCCCCGACGAAGGCATCGGGTGTCACACCGGCCCCCGATTCAAGCATTTGGGGGCAGGCTCCGGACGGGGTCCAAGTTGGTTCCCATCCGGGAAAGCTTCCCCTCGTCACTACCAAATTCTCCACGGGCCAGAACGCCATCGTCCCGCCCGCCCGAGTGCGCTACCTCGCCGAGATCGCAGAAACGGTGCGCGGCTATCACGGCTGGGCGAAGGAGCAGGCGCGGACCGCTCGCGAGCGGCAGCAGTTGACGGCGACGAAGGCGATGCTGCTTTCGGAGCCGTCATCCCCGCAAAAGCGGGGATCCAGTGACGTTGCTCCGGTAGATCAAACGACGCTGGATTCCCGCATTCGCGGGAATGACGTCACTGAACCTTTGAACGCTCTCATCGCAGAGCGCGACGCCGCCCTGGATCCGCGTGCCAAAAAGCTCCTCGCCATGTGGCCGCAGACCAAAGCCGCCTACACCGGCGACGAATACGTCGTGAAGATCCGCGGCAAGGAGATCCGCACAGCGCTTACGACCGTCTCGCTCTCGGGCACGCACGTCCCGAAGGTCGCGCTGCCGAAGTTCGAG
>DASVPH010000164.1:0-36799 GCA_036382945.1 Casimicrobiaceae bacterium | reverse complement strand
GTCGATATTTCGCGTCTTCACTGCGTTCATCGCCGCCAGCCTCACGGCGATCCCGATCGGCATCGCGATGGGCGTGTCGCGCGTCGCGCGCGGCATCTTCGATCCGCCGATCGAGTTCTACCGGCCGCTGCCGCCGCTCGCCTACCTGCCGCTGATCGTCATCTGGTTCGGCATCGACGAGCTGTCCAAGATCCTGCTCATCTATCTCGCCTGTTTCGCGCCCCTCGCGATGAGCGCGCGAGCCGGCGTGCGGTCAGTATCGCAGGAGCAGATCCACGCCGCCTACTCGATGGGCGCCTCGAAAGGGCAGGTGATCCGGCACGTGATCGTCCCGGCGGCGATGCCGGAGATCCTCACCGCGATGCGCATCGCCATCGGTTTCGGCTGGACGACGCTCGTTGCCGCGGAGATGGTCGCCGCGACCAAGGGCCTCGGGCAGATGGTGCTCAACGCGTCGAACTTCCTGCGCACCGACATCGTGATCATGGGCATCGTCGTGATCGGCGCGGTGGCTTACCTCTTCGACCTGCTGATGCGCTACGTCGAGCATCTGGTCGTGCCGTGGAAAGGAAAGGTCTAAGGCGCCGGCAAGTTGCCCTGACCGGCCTCGGCAGTGCCAAAAAGCGACGGCTACGCGCCCCTACGCGCCGGTCATCGGCGTGGTGTTGACAGCCAAGCCGCCCTTTGCCACGCTCGCCCCATGCTTACCCGGCCGCAATTCCAGCGCCTGGTCGATCGCGTCCGCAACCTGCCGGCGTTGCCGGCGGCGGTGGTGTATCCATGCGACCGCGATGCGCTGCAAATCGCCTTGTCCGGCCGGTTCGCGGGATACCTCGCGCCCGTGCTGGTCGGACCGGAGAAGCGCATCGCCGACGCGGCGGCGCAGGCGGGGCTCGATCTCTCGCGCATCGACATGATCGACACGCCCGACGAGCCTTTCGCCGCGGCGCAACGCGCCGTCGCTCTCGCCCGGGACGGCGAGGTGCGCGCGCTCATCAAGGGCAGTCTCTATCCCGACGATCTGATGCGCGCGGTCGCCGCCCCAGAAGCCGGATTGCGCACCGAGCGGCGCCTCACGCACGCCTTCTTCGTCGACGTGCCGGAGTTTCCCCGGGCGTTCGTGCTCTCCGACGCGGCGCTCAACATCGCGCCCACCCTCGCCGCCAAGCGCGACATCGTCCAGAACGCGATCGACTTCGCGCATGCGCTGGGCATGGCCACACCGCACGTCGCGATCCTGACCGCGGTCGAGGGCGTGACGCCGGCGTTGCCGGCCACCGGTGACGCCGCCGCGCTCACCAGGATGGCCGCGCAGGGAATGATCACCGGCGGCATCGTCGATGGGCCGCTCACCGCGGACAGCGCGCTTTCCGCGGCGGCGGCGCGCGCCAACGGCATCGGCTCGCAGGTCGCCGGCAGCGCCGACGTGCTCATCGTTCCTGGCCTCGAAGCCGGTTCGCTGCTGCTGCGCACCCTCACCGGGATGTTCGGTGCGCTGGCCGCGGGGGTCGCGCTGGGCGCGAAGGTTCCCGTCGTTCTGTCCAGCCGCGGCGAATCGATGGAAGTGCGCGTGGCTTCCTGCGTGCTGGCGTCGCTGATGGCGCAGGCTCCCCGCGCCGCACCCGTGTCGGCCGGGGAGAAGGCCGAGCCGGCCGCTCCGGCTGCGAGCATTCCGGTTCCTGCCTAGTCCCGCGAAGTCGCGGGTTGTCCGTCCCGCGGGATTGCGCGAGCGGCCCAGCCGAGCGTGATACCTCGGGGGTCATGACGTTGTAGCCCGCGGTTGAACCGAAGGCGACCCCAGGAGCGATGCAGACTCAACCGCGCAGCGCGCGCCACACCCGCTCGGCGGTCAACGGCATCTGGAGCGCGTTCGCGCGCTCGCCCAAGCCCGCCCGCGCCAGAGCATCGACCACGGCATTGACCACCGCCGGTGTGGCGCCGATCGTCCCCAGCTCGCCCACGCCTTTGATCCCGAGCGCGTTGTTGCGGCAGGGAATCGATGGATCGGTCGCCGTCTTGAACCGCGGCGTCGAGGCTGCGCGCGGCAGCGCGTAGTCGAGGAAGCTCGCGGTCAGCGCCTGCCCCGACTCGCGGTCGTAGGCAAACTGCTCGAGGAGCGCCTGGCCGAGACCTTGGACCGCTCCGCCTTCGAGCTGCCCTTGCACGATGGCGGGGTTGACGACCGTGCCGACGTCGTTCACCGAACAGTAGGTGAGCGGCTCGACCGCGCCGGTGTCGGGATCGATCTCGACTTCGCAGATGTGACAGCCGTTGGGCCAGGTGGCGTCCGCGACCGAGCTCGTCGAGTCGACGCGCAATCGCGCTTGCGGCTGCAATTGGGCCAGCTCGAATAAACCGATGCGACGATCGGTGCCGGCGACCTCGAACACCCCGTTCGCATACTCGATGTCGCTGGCGGCGACCTCCAGCGCCCCGGCCGCAAGCTCGCGCGCCCTGGCCACCGTGCGCTGCGCCGCGACGTGCACTGCCGAGCCGCCGACGAACAACGACCGCGACCCGGCGCTGCCGAAGCCCGTGCCGCGGTCGGTGTCGCCTTGCACGATGCGGATGCGCTCGATCGGCACGCCGAACACGTCGACCGCAAGTTGCGCATAGCTGGTGGCGATGCCCTGCCCTATCGCCTGCGTCGCCGAGAAGATCTCGATGTATCCGTCTCCGGAGACGTCGACCGTCACCCGTTCCTCAAACACGTCGGCGCCGGTCCATTCGAGGAAGCTGGCGATCCCGCGCCCGCGCAGCCGCCCGTGCCGCTTGGACTCCGCCAGCCGTGCGTCGAACCCGGGCCAGTCGGCAAGCGCGAGCGCCTGGTCCAGGATCGACTCGAAGGCGCCGCTGTCGTAGGTCTTGCGCATCGCGTTCTGGTACGGCATCTGCTCGGGTCCGATCACGTTCCGGCGCCTGAGCTCCGCGGGATCGACATTCATCTGCCGCGCGGCGGCGTCGAGCAGCCGCTCGATGATGTAGATCGCCTCCGGCCGGCCGGCGCCGCGGTACGCCGAGGTGGGCGCGGTGTGCGTGAGCACGCCCCGGATGCGAAGGTCGATGGTGTCGATGTCGTAGATGCTGGTCGACACCCATGGCCCGATCATCAACTGGATGACCACCCCGGCCGGCGTCGCGTACGCGCCCAGGTTGGCGAGCGAGGACACGCGCAGCGCCAAGATGCGCCCGCGCGCGTCGAGCGCGAGCTCGGCCTTGCTGGTGACGTCGCGGCCGTGCGTGGCCGCAAGGAATTCCTCGATGCGCTCGGCGCACCATTTCACGGGACGCCCGAGCTTGCGTGCGGCGTAGGCGGCGACCACGTCTTCCGGGTAGAGCCCGGTCTTCATGCCGAAGCCGCCGCCGACGTCGCCCACCAGCACGCGCACTTTCTCCGGCGCGATGCCAAGCACCTCTGCGCCCAGCGCGTCGCGCAAGCCGGTCGGGGTCTGGCAGGACACCCGCAGGGTGATCCGATCGCTGGCGCGGTCGTAGCTCGCCAGCACCGCACGCGGCTCGAGCGGACACGGCGCCACGCGCTGATTGACGAGATCCAACGCCACGACGTGCGCCGCTTTGCCGAACGCCGCCGTCGCCGCTGCGGCGTTCCCATGGCGAATTTCGTTGGCGATGTTGCCGGTCGCTGCGGGCCACACCAGCGGCGCGCCGGGCGCCAGCGCGGCGAGCGGATCGACGACCGCAGGCAGCGGGTCGTAGCGAACCTCGATCGCCTCCGCCGCCTCGCGCGCCTGCTCGCGGGTGTCCGCGATCACGGCCGCGACCGCTTCGCCGACGAAGCGCACGGTCTCGTGCGCGAGCGCCCGCCGCGGAGGCGAAGCGCTTGGGCTACCGTCGGCGCGCTTGAAGTCGGCCGATGAGGGGAGCGGCTTGACGCCCGCGCGCACCAGGTCTTCGCCGGTGAGGATGGCGATGACGCCCGGGAGCGCCGCCGCTGCCTGCGCATCGATGCCGGCGATGTGCGCGTGGGGGTGCGGCGAGCGCAGGAAGCAGGCGTGCGCCTGCCCGGGCGCCGAGAAGTCGTCGACGAAGCTCCCCTGTCCGGTGAGCAGCTTGTCGTCCTCGACCCGCGGAACCGAGCGTCCGCTGCCGAAGCGCGCTTGCGCGGGCTCAGCCACGATGGGTCAGCTCTCTTAGCGCTGGACGCAGTCCATGAAGTAGCGCAGCTTCCCGCCGTCGTTCTCTTCGATCAGCCCGTGGATGTCGGTCTCGAAGCCGGGGAACTGCTGATTGAAGCTCCGCGCGAACTGCAGGAACTGCACGATCGTGCGGTTGAAGCGCTCTCCGGGAATGAGCAGCGGGATGCCCGGCGGATAGGGGGTGAGCAGGACGCTCGCCACGCGGCCCTCGAGCTGATCGATCTCGACCCGATCGATGTCGCGGTGCGGGAGGTGCGCAAAGGCATCCGAAGGCTTCATCGCCGGCTGCATGTCGGACAGGTACATCTCGGTGGTGACGCGGGCGACGTCGTTCGCCTTGTACATGTCGTGGATCTGCCGGCACAGATCGCGCAGGCCTACCCGCTCGTAGGTCGGTTGCTGGGCGCAGAACTCCGGCAGGATCTTCCACAGCGGCTGATTCTTGTCGTAGTCGTCCTTGAACTGCTGCAGCGCGGTCACCAGCGTGTTCCAGCGGCCCTTGGTGATGCCGATGGTGAACATGATGAAGAACGAGTACAGGCCGGTCTTCTCGACGATGACCCCGTGCTCGGCGAGATACTTGGTGACGATCGAGGCCGGGATGCCGGTCTTGGCGAACTTCCCCGACACGTCGAGCCCGGGCGTGATGACGGTCGCCTTGATCGGATCGAGCATGTTGAACCCGGGCGCCAGGTTCCCGAAGCCGTGCCACTTCTCGTTGGCCTTGAGCGTCCAGTCGTCGCGCTTGCCGATGCCTTCCTCGGCGAGCTTCTCCGGTCCCCACACCTTGAACCACCAGTCCTTGCCCCACTCGTCGTCGACCTTGCGCATCGCCCGGCGGAAATCGAGCGCCTCGATGATCGACTCCTCGACCAGCGCCGTGCCTCCCGGCGGCTCCATCATCGCCGCCGCCACGTCGCAGGAGGCGATGATCGCGTACTGCGGCGAGGTCGACGTGTGCATGAGATAGGCCTCGTTGAACAGATGCCGGTCGAGCTTGCGCGACTCGCTCTCCTGGACCAGGATCTGCGAGGCCTGCGACAAGCCCGCCAGCAGCTTGTGCGTCGAATGTGTGGCGAAGATGAGCGCGTCGCGGCTGCGCGGGCGGTCCTTGCCGATCGCGTGCATGTCCTTGTAGAAGTCGTGGAACGCCGCGTGCGGCAGCCATGCCTCGTCGAAGTGCAGCGTCTCGATGGTCCCGTTGAGCGTCTGCTTGAGCATCTCGACGTTGTAGATGACCCCGTCGTAGGTGCTCTGAGTGATGGTGAGGATGCGCGGCTTCCTGCTCGTCGCCTGGCGGGCGAACGGGTTGGCCTCGATCCGCCGGCGGATGCTCTCCGGCCGGAACTCGTCGAGCGGGATGGGACCGATGATGCCGAGGTGATTGCGCGTCGGCGTGAGGAACACCGGGATCGCACCGGTCATGGTGAGCGCGTGCAGGATCGACACGTGACAGTTGCGGTCGACCACCACGATGTCGCCCGGCGCGACGTTGGCGTGCCACACCATCTTGTTCGACGTGGAGGTGCCGTTGGTGACGAAGAAGCAGTGGTCGGCGTTGAAGATGCGGGCGGCGTTGCGCTCGGCCTTGGCGACCGGCCCGGAGTGGTCGAGGAGCTGCCCCAGCTCGTCGACCGAGTTGCAGACGTCGGCACGCAGCATGTTCTCGCCGAAGAACTGGTGGAACATCTGTCCGACGGGGCTCTTGAGGAACGCCACTCCGCCCGAGTGCCCCGGGCAATGCCACGAGTACGAGCCATCTTGCGCGTAGTCGAGGAGCGCCCGGAAGAACGGCGGCGCGAGCGAGTCGAGATAGCTCTTGGCCTCGCGCACGATATGGCGGGCCACGAACTCCGGGGTGTCCTCGAAGGTGTGGATGAAGCCGTGCAGCTCCCGCAGGATGTCGTTGGGAATGTGGCGCGAGGTCCGCGTCTCGCCGTAGAGATAGATCGGGATGTCGGCGTTCTTGAAGCGGATCTCCTCGACGAAAGCGCGCAGGCTCTTCAGCGCCTTCTCGGTCTCCTCGGCGGTTCCCGAGCCGAACTCCTCGTCGTCGATCGACAGGATGAAGGCCGAGGCCCGCGACTGCTGCTGGGCGTATTGCGACAGGTCGTAGTAGCTCGTCACGCCGAGGACTTCGAGGCCTTCTTTCTCGATCGCGGCCGCGAGCGCGCGGATACCGAGTCCCGAGGCGTTCTCGGAGCGGAAGTCTTCGTCGATGACGACGACGGGAAAGCGGAACTTCATCGTCGGGGGTCTGTCCGGGCGGCGGGATCGGTCCCACGGCGCCCGACGCCTCCTGCTGCACCGGTTGGAAAGGCGCGCATTATGCGGCGAATCGCGGGGGATGGCTACGAAAAAGATATCGAGGGCCGCCGGTGTTGCGGCCACGGCACACAGCCCCTCCGGGATGGCCACGAACGAGGAACCGTTGCGCCGTAATGTACTCAGACTGCGGCGGCGCGATCCCGTTCCGCGACCGGGGCCCTGATCGCACCGCCGGGCTTAAGTCCGGCTTAGAAGAGGCTTAGAAGTGGACACCGCGCTCGGGTTTAGACGTTCTGCGCCGCCTCGTGGATGTGCAGCAGCAGGTCCGACTTGCTCACCACGCCGAGCAAGCGCCGATCGCTGTCGCTCGCCACCACCGGCAGGCGTTCGCCGGAATGGCCGAGGAACTTCTGCAGCGCGTCGCCCAGGTTCGTGTCGGGCGTGAGCAGCGGAAAGTCGCGCCGAATGAGATCGGCAATGCGCGGTTCCGGTAACGAGCCGCGGCGGAAGAGGAACGGCTGGACTTCCTGCAGCGCAATCGCGCCGCTCAGCCGCCGCTGGGCGTCGAGCACGTAGACGTGGCGCACGGGGTGGGCGAGGAAGGCGCGCTCGACGTCCGCCAGCGTGGCTTCCTCGCCGATACACGGCAGCGCGGGCTTGATCAATGTCCCGACCGAGAGCGACTCCCAGGATGCGATCTCGGCGCCGCGGCTGCGACGCACCGAAGCGGAGTACATCGAGGCCTCCCGGTACGAGCGAGCGACGAAGTAGGCGATGACGCAGCCGAGCATCAGCGGCAGCACCACGTCGTAGCTCAACGTCATCTCGAAGATCATGACGATAGCCATCAACGGCGCGTGGGTCGTGGCGGCGAGGAACGCTCCCATGCCGACCACCGCGTAGGCAAACGGCGCCGAGGTCGCGCCGGGCCAGAGCGCCTGCACCGCGTGGCCGAACAGCGAGCCCAGCGCGGCTCCGACGAACAGCGTCGGCGTGAAAATGCCGCCGACCGCTCCGGAGCCGGCGGTCGCTCCGGTGGCGGCCAGCTTGCCCAGCAGCACCGTGAGCAGCGCCGGCCACAGCCACTGCTGATGCAGAATCGAATTGACGACGCTGTAGCCGTTGCCCCATACCTCGGGCACCCACACCGAAATCACCCCCACGGCGAGACCGCCGATCCCCAGGCGTGCGGCAAGCGGCAGCGGCAGACGAGCAAAGCCCGCTTTCGCCGTCTCGAGCAGGCCCAGGAACAGTGGCGCGCTCGCCCCCGCCAGCAGGCCGAGACCCGCGAAGAGCACCATCTCGCGGCCCGCGACAACCGGGAACGCCGGCATCTCGTACGGCGCGCCGTACCCTGGGAACGCCCGCATGGTCACGTTCGAGACGACCGCAGCGACCAGCAGCGGCCCGAACGATTCCATGGCGATCGATCCGAGCACGATCTCCGCCACGAACAGCGCCCCCGCGATCGGCGCGTTGTACGCAGCCGTGATTCCCGCCGCCGCGCCGCACGCCACGAACAGGCGCAGCCGCGGCGGGCTCGGCCGGGTCAGGCGCCCGAGCGCGGAGGCAACCATCGCGGCGAGTTGCACCATGGAGCCCTCGCGCCCGATCGACCCACCCGAGGCGATCGTGAACAGCGAGGAGGCGCTCCGCGCGAGGCTCTGGCCTATGCCGATGCGCCCGTCGCCGATGCTGATCGCCTCCATGTAATCGGACGCGACGGTTTCGCGTCTGCGGCGTTGACTGGCCTGGAGGATCAGCCCGGCGAAAATCCCGCCGCCGACGGGAATCAACAGCCGCTGCCACGACGGCAGCTCGCGCGCGGTCTCCACGAGGCTGGCGCTGCGTTCCGCAAGGAGCCATTGCAGCGCACGGATCGCTTCGCGGAAACCGATGGTCGCCAGCGCACCCGTGAAACCCAGGACCGCCGCCCATGCCAGCGTCGCATGCACGGCATCGGAGGCGAACCGCTCGACCACCACCAGCCGCAAGCGCCGCAGCCATTGCGGCAAGCGCCGGAAACCGTTATCGCGCACGGGGGATCGCCGTCGACGGAGCCCGATCGGGCCGGGGAAACCACCGCCGACCTGCAAGGCCCGATCGGTGCATGGCGGGTTGAACGCAGGCGAGCGCTAGATCTTCGGCAGCGTCACGCCGCGCTGCCCCTGGTATTTCCCGCCGCGGTCCTTGTAGGACGTCTCGCAGACCTCGTCGGATTGGAAGAAGATCACCTGCGCCACACCCTCGTTGGCGTAGATCTTCGCCGGCAGCGGCGTCGTGTTGGAGAACTCCAGCGTGACGTAGCCTTCCCATTCCGGCTCGAGCGGGGTCACGTTGACGATGATCCCGCAACGCGCGTAGGTGGACTTGCCCAGACAGACGACGAGCACATTGCGCGGCACGCGGAAGTATTCGACGGTCCGCGCCAGCGCGAACGAATTCGGCGGGATGATGCAGCAATCGCCGCGGATGTCGACGAACGACTTGTCGTCGAAGTTCTTGGGATCGACGATGGTGGAGTTGATGTTGGTGAACAGCTTGAACTCGTTCGAGCAGCGGATATCGTAGCCGTAGCTCGACGTGCCATAGGAGACGATCTTGTGGCCGCCGGCCTCGCGCACCTGGCCCGGCTCGAAGGGCTCGATCATGCGCTGCTCGACCGCCATGCGGCGGATCCACCTGTCGGACTTGATCATGGCCTCGCCGCCGGAACCGCCTTTCGCGGGCAGACGCTGCTCGCGCCGCCGGCGGCTCCGGGCTAGGTGTTCTGAATGACGATGCTCGGAAACTTCGCCGAAAAATCCTCGGCCTTCTGCGCCACGAACACCGCCGTCTTGCGCGCGATCTCCTTGTAGATGGCTGCGATCTTGCCGTCGGGCTCGGCGACCACCGTCGGCCGTCCCGAATCGGCCTCCTCGCGGATGCGGATGTCGAGCGGCAGGCCGCCGAGAAACGGCACCTTGTAGTCCCTGCACATGCGCTCCGCGCCGCCTTCGCCGAAGATGTGCTCGACATGCCCGCAGTTGGAGCAGATATGCACGCTCATGTTCTCGACCACGCCGACGATGGGCACGCCGACCTTCTCGAACATCTTGAGCCCCCTGCGGGCGTCGATGAGCGCGATGTCCTGCGGCGTGGTGATGATCAGCGCACCGGTGACCGGAACCTTCTGCGCGAGGGTGAGCTGGATGTCGCCGGTACCCGGCGGCATGTCGACGATGAGATAGTCGAGCTCGCGCCAATTGGTGTCCTTGAGGAGCTGCTCGAGGGCTTGCGTGACCATCGGCCCGCGCCACACCATCGGCGTATCGGTATCGATGAGGAAGCCGATCGACATCGCCTGCACGCCCCACGCCTCGAGCGGCTCGAGCGTCTTGCCGTCTTTGGATTCCGGCCGGCCGGTGATGCCGAGCATCATCGGCTGCGAGGGGCCGTAGATGTCCGCGTCGAGCACGCCGACCTGCGCGCCTTCGGCGGCCAGCGCCAGCGCCAAGTTGACCGCGGTGGTCGACTTGCCCACGCCGCCCTTGCCGCTCGCCACCGCGACGATGTTCTTGACGCGCGGAATGAGCTTCACCCCGCGCTGCACGGCATGCGAGGCGATCTTGTGGCCTATGTTGACGGTGACCCTGCCGACCCCGGTCAAGCCGGCGAGATGCTCGGCGACGAGCCTCTTCAGCGTTTCGTGCTGGCTTTTCGCGGGGTAAGCCAATTGCAGGTCGACGACGACGTTCGAGCCGTCGATCTGCACCTTGCGTACCGACTTCGTGGAGGCGAAATCGCGGCCGGTGTTCGGATCGGTCAATGCGTGGAGTCTGGCCTGGACGTCGGCCTCGGCGATGGGCATCGGAGAAAATCGCAGGTGGAAGCGGGGAAAGGTTGAAGTTTAGCGAAAAAGAGCTCCGCTCGGTACTCAGCGCCGCATCGCTTTGTTAAAATTCAACATTCTGCTGCCGAAGCCCGGGCTTTTCACTGCATGTCGCGTCGCACGCTGTTCGTCACCACGGCCCTGCCCTACGCCAACGGGCCGTTCCACATCGGCCACATCATGGAATACATTCAGGCCGATATCTGGGTGCGGTTTCAGCGCCTGCAAGGCCAGGCGGTGCATTTCGTCGGCGCGGACGACACGCACGGGGCCCCGATCATGCTCAGGGCGGAAGCCGACGGCGTGTCGCCGGAGGCGCTGATCCAGCGCGTCGGCGAATGGCATCGACGCGATTACCAGCGCTTCCACCTGAGCTTCGACAACTGGTACACCACCCACAGCGCGGAAAATGCCGAGCTGTCGCAGAACATCTATCGTGGCCTAAAGGACGCCGGGCTGATCTACCCAAAAGCGATCGAACAGTTCTACGATCCGCTCAAAGGCATGTTCTTGCCCGACCGATACATCAAGGGCGAATGCCCGAAGTGCGGGACCAAGGACCAGTACGGTGACGCCTGCGAGAACTGTGGCTCGACCTACGCCCCGACCGATCTCAGGAACCCGTACTCGGTGCTGACGGGGGCGAAGCCGGAGCTGCGCCGCTCGGAGCACCTGTTCTTCCGCTTGTCCGATCCGAAAGTGGTCGCGTTCCTGCGCCAGTGGACCGCGGCGACGCCTCTGCAGCCCGAAGTCAAGAACAAGATCGCGGAGTGGCTTGGCGACGAGAGCGGGAGCAAGCTCGCCGACTGGGACATCTCGCGCGATGCGCCCTATTTCGGGATCGAGATCCCGGATGCGCCCGGCAAGTACTTCTACGTGTGGCTGGACGCTCCGGTCGGCTATCTCGCCAGCCTCAAGAACTATTTCGACTCCGGCAAGGCGCGCGCCAACGGCGAGACGCGAGCCTTCGACGCCTTTCTCGCTGACGCCGAGGTCGAGCAATATCACTTCATCGGCAAGGACATCGTCTACCACCATACGCTGTTCTGGCCGGCGATGCTGAAGTTCGCGGACCGCAAACTGCCGACCAACGTGTTCGTCCACGGCTTCATCCAGGTGTCCGGCGAGAAGATGTCCAAATCGCGCGGCACGGGCATCAGCCCGCAACGCTACCTCGACGTGGGCATGAACCCCGAGTGGCTGCGCTACTACATCGCCGCCAAGCTCAACGACAGGGTCGAGGATTTCGATCTCACTCCCGAGGATTTCGTCGCGCGCGTGAACAGCGACCTGATCGGGAAGTACGTGAACATAGCGAGCCGAGCCGCCAAGTTCATCGCCGATCGCTTCGAGGGCAAGCTCGCCCAGATCGCCGCAGATCAATGGCCGGCGAGCCTGCCACCGCGCGAGCAGCTCATGGAGGAGATCGCTTCCTATTACGAACGGCGCGAGTTCGGGCGGGCGATGCGCGAGATCATGCAGGTCGCAGACCAAGCCAACGGTTTGTTCGACATGGCCGAGCCTTGGGTGCTTGCCCGGAGCGACGACCCCGCGAAAAACGCCCGCTTGCACGAGGCGTGCTCCGCGGCGATCGACCACTTCCGCTTTCTTACCGTAATGCTCGCGCCGGTCTTGCCCGACGTCTGCAAGAGCGCGGAACGATTCCTGCGCGACGACCTGTCCGGTTGGGAAGCCGTCCGACGACCGCTGCCGAAGGACCATCGGATCGGCAACTACTCGCATTTGCTGAGTCGCGTCGACGTGAAGCAGATCGATGCGCTGTTCGAGGCTCCGCCCGCAGTCTCACCCTCGCAGCCTTCCTCTCCCGCGGGCGGGCACGCCAAGCGATTGGCGGGGTCGTCCCCGGAAGCCGGCACGCAAGCCGCCGCTCTCGGCGCTTCCACCATCTCGATTGAGGAGTTCGGCAAGATCGACCTGCGCATCGCGCGAATCGTCAACGCCGAGCACGTCGACGGCGCAGACAAGCTCCTCAAGCTCACACTCGATGTCGGCGAAGATCGGCACCGCACCGTCTTCGCCGGGATCAAGTCGGCCTACAAGCCGGAGGCCCTAATCGGCCGCCTGACGCCGATGGTCGCCAACCTCGCGCCGCGCAAGATGAAATTCGGTGTGTCCGAGGGCATGGTGCTCGCCGCGTCGGGCGACGGTCCCGGCATTTTTCTGCTCGCACCGGATTCGGGCGCCACACCCGGCATGCGCGTCAAATGACGCGGATGGGCAAAGCAAGGCGCGGAGCGCCGCCGCGATTGCTAACAGCCGCCGTCATCGCGGCGCAGGCCGGGATCCATTAAGTTGATCCGTTGACGCCGGACGGCGAACCTGGGCCCCGGCCGGAGCCTGCCCCGGCATGCTCGAAGCCGGGGCCGGGGCGACAAACGGCCGCGGCAGGCCCCGCTCCCTAAAGCTCCGCCCCTTGAAAGCGCCGGCTCCGCCGCCAATTGCGTGGCGTGCGCGGCACAATGTCGCCGCTCAAATCCAACTCAAGGAGAGTAAAGCAATGGCCAGTTTGATTAGCTACTACAGCCCGCTGGACCGGGTGTTCGATCGCGCGCTCGGCGCGTTGCTGCCCGCGAGCAACGGCGATGCCGGCTCGAACGGTCGCGCGCTGAAGTTGGACGTGGTGGAGACGCCCGAAGCCTACGTCGTGAAGGCGGAAGCCCCCGGTGTGGCCAAGGACCGCATCGACGTGAAGGTCGAAGATCGCGATGTGACCATCGGCGTCGAATTCCGCCAGGAAGTCGAAGCCAGCGGCAAGCCGCTGTGGCAGGAACGCAGCTACGGCAAGGCGAGCCGCACGATCCGGCTGCCCGAAGCGGTCGATGCCAACGCGGCGCAAGCCAGGCACGTCGACGGCGTCCTGCAACTGACGCTGCCCAAGATCGCCAAGGCCAACCGCAGGCAGATCACGATCCAGTAAGGCACGCCTACCGACGCGAGGCGCGGCCTCGACGCCGCGCCTCGCGTTGTCGTTTGCCGGATGTTCGTCCGCGCCTGCCGGAGCGCGTGCAGCGTGCCTATCGCAGGATGCTAGCGCGTTCCCATGATGTCGCGGTCGTTGAACGGCTGGATGGGACGAGCGTTCATCGGATAGAGCCGGCCGAAGCGAGCGATCTGCTCGGCTGAGACCTGTATCGGCGACTTCAGCACGTACCAGGTCACGTCCTCGGTGCACGGCGGCGTGGTCAGCGAGCCCGCGTAGGTGTAGTAGCCCTTGTCATTGGGCAGCAGGTCGACGGCGTCGATCTTCACCGCGTCGATCGTCTGCTCCTTGCCCTTCTCCTTGGGCAGATTGGCCCAGAGCGACTTGATGAGCTTGCTTTCCTTGCCGGCCTCGACGAGGATGGCGATCACGATCAGCTTGCCATCCGGGCCCTTGTGCACGAGATGGACATCCATGTCGTGTCCCTTGCCGTTGATCTTTTCCTCGCTCGGCTTGTGGAAGTGGAATTCCTGAAGCTCGTAGCGCTTGCCCTCGATCGAGACGAAGCTGCCGGGGGCGTAGCTCACTTGGATGGTGTGCCCGTTGTCGATGATCTTCAACGGCGAAGGCTTGTAGTTGAACAGCAGCGGCGCCAGGTCGCCCTTGCGCGCCTTCTCGTCCGGGATGTCGATCGGCGACTGCTTCTCGCCGACCTTGCACTGCTTGAACTCCTTGGACAGAGCGGCCCACTTCGCCGGCCCGGTGGCGCCGCTGTAGCTCCAGGCCGCTTCGGCGCCGCCGCCGCTGGACGCTACGGTAAACAGAACCACCCCGCCGAGGATGGCGAGCATGCTTGCCCAGCGCTGTCCCATGACCTTCTCCTTGTCGTGCTGGCTATCCGAGCAAGTCCGCAGCCGCTTTCTTGCGACGCCCGTCGCCCGACGCTTCGACCGGCGCACGCGCGCCCCTCCTCTGCCCGTGCCGGGCGAGCACCGGCCTGAGATGACGACCGGTGAAGCTCGTCGCAACCTCGGCCACCTCCTCCGGAGGTCCGGCGGCGATGATCCGGCCGCCCCCGTCGCCACCCTCCGGGCCGAGGTCGATGACCCAGTCGGCGGTCTTGACCACGTCGAGATTGTGCTCGATCACGACCACGGTGTTGCCATGATCGCGCAAGCGGTGCAGCACGGCCAGAAGCATCTCGACGTCGTGAAAGTGCAAGCCGGTGGTCGGCTCGTCGAGGATGTAGAGCGTACGACCGGTGTCGCGCTTGGATAATTCCAGCGCCAGCTTGACGCGCTGCGCCTCGCCGCCGGAGAGCGTGGTCGCCGACTGTCCCAGCGTGATATAGCCGAGGCCCACGTCGAGGAGCGTGGAGAGCTTGCGCGCCACCGCCGGGACCGGCTCGAAGAACGCGTATGCCTGCTCGACGGTGAGCGACAGCACCTCGTGGATGTTCTTGCCCTTGTACTGGACTTCCAGCGTCTCCCGGTTGTAGCGCTGCCCGTGGCAGATGTCGCAGGGCACGTAGACATCGGGCAGGAAGTGCATCTCCACCTTGATCAGCCCGTCGCCCTGGCAGGCTTCGCAGCGTCCGCCCTTGACGTTGAACGAGAACCGGCCCGGGCCGTAGCCGCGCTCGCGCGCTTCCTTGACCTGGGCGAAGAGCTCGCGAATCGGCGTGAACAAGCCGGTGTAGGTCGCCGGATTGGAGCGCGGCGTGCGGCCGATCGGGCTCTGATCGACACTGATCACCTTGTCGAAGAACTCCAGCCCCGCGAGCTCCTCGTAGGGCGCGGGCTCGGCAGTGCTGCCGTAGAGGTGGCGCGCGATGGCGTGGTAGAGCGTGTCGTTGATCAGGGTGGACTTGCCCGAGCCCGACACGCCGGTGACGCACACGAACAATCCGACCGGGAGCTTGAGCGTGATGCCCTTCAGGTTGTTGCCGGTCGCGCCGGTGATGGTGAGACAACGCTCGGCGTCGATCCGGTGCCGGTGCGCCGGAAGCGGGATCTGACGGTGGCCGGCGAGATACTGCCCGGTGAGCGAATGCGCGGCGCGCCGGATGTCCTCGGGCGTTCCCTGCGCGACGATCTGCCCTCCGTGCTCACCCGCGCCGGGGCCCATGTCGACGACGTGGTCGGCCGAGAGGATCGCGTCGGTGTCGTGCTCGACCACGATCACGCTGTTGCCCAGATCGCGCAGGTGCTTGAGCGTGGCGAGCAGCCGGTCGTTGTCGCGCTGGTGCAGCCCGATCGACGGCTCGTCGAGCACGTACATGACCCCGGTGAGCCCCGATCCGATCTGCGAGGCGAGGCGAATGCGCTGCGACTCGCCGCCGGAGAGCGTCTCGGCCGAGCGGTCGAGCGACAGATAGTCGAGCCCCACGTTGTTCAGGAACTGCAGCCGGTTGACGATCTCCTTGATGATCTTTTCGGCGATCGCCTGGCGCTGCCCGTCGAGCTTGAGCTCGCGGAAGAACTCGCCGGTGTCCTTGAGCGGCCAGTTGCTCACCTCGAAGATCGCACGCTCGTTGCCCGGCGGCCCGACCTTCACGTAGCGCGCTTCGCGCCGCAGGCGGGTGCCGTCGCACTCGGGACAGGGTTTGGAGTTCAGATACTTCGCCAGCTCCTCGCGCACCATCACCGAGTCGGTCTCGCGATAGCGGCGCTCGAGGTTGGGGATGATGCCTTCGAACGCGTGCTCGCGCAGCGTCGGCTTGCCGCGCTCGCTCAAGTACTGGAAGACGATCTTCTCCTTGTCGCTACCGTAGAGGACGATCTGCTGCACGCGCTCGGGCAGCCGCTCGAACGGGCGCTCCAGGTCGAAGGCGTAATGCCGGGCCAGGCTCTGCAGCATCTGGTAGTAGAACTGGTTGCGCCGATCCCAGCCCTTGATCGCACCTGAGGCGAGCGAGAGCTGCGGGAAGCCGACCACGCGCCTGGGGTCGAAGAAGGTGATCGAGCCCAGCCCGTCGCAGCGCGGGCAGGCGCCCATCGGATTGTTGAAGGAGAACAGCCGCGGTTCGAGCTCCTGGAGCGAGTAGTTGCAGATCGGACAGGCGAACTTGGCCGAGTAGAGGTGCTCCTTCGCCGGCTCATTTTCGTTGCCGATTTCCACGGCGATGGCGCGACCGTCGCCATGGCGCAACGCCGTTTCGAACGACTCGGCCAGCCGCTGCTTGAGATCCGGCCGCACGCGCAGGCGGTCGACGACCACTTCGACCGTATGCTTCACGTTCTTGGCGAGCTTGGGCACCGCATCTATCTCCCAGACCTTGCCGTCGATGCGCACCCGCACGAAGCCCTTGGCACGCAGCTCGTAGATGAGATCGACCTGCTCTCCCTTGCGGTTGACCACCGCCGGGGCGAGGATCATGAGCTTCGTTGCCTCGGGCAGCGTCAGCACCAGGTCGACCATCTGCGAGATGGTCATCGCCGCGAGCTTCTGCTCGGGGTGATTCGGACAGTGCGGATCGCCCACGCGCGCATAGAGCAGACGCAAGTAGTCGTGAATCTCGGTGACGGTGCCGACCGTCGAGCGCGGGTTGTGCGAGGCGGCCTTCTGCTCGATCGAGATCGCCGGCGACAGACCTTCGATCAGGTCGACGTCGGGCTTTTCCATGAGCTGGAGGAACTGCCGCGCGTACGCCGAGAGCGACTCGACGTAGCGCCGCTGCCCTTCCGCGTAAAGCGTGTCGAACGCGAGCGAGCTCTTGCCCGAGCCCGAGAGCCCGGTGATGACGATCAGCCGGTGTCGCGGCAGATCGAGATTGATGTTCTTGAGGTTATGCGTTCGCGCGCCGCGGATGCGGATGTATTCCATAGAGGGGCGGTGCTTAAGGCCAACCTGCTAATATACGCTTTTTCGTACGCTCGTTCTAAGCGCATCCACCGCCGAAGCGTCGCGGCAGCGGCCGGACCGGCTCCGGCGACTCTAGGCCTTCCGGATGATCCCGGCCGGCGCCGCACGAACTAGAATCGAGCGACCGAATCGACAGGAGAACTTCGATGGCATCCGTCAACAAGGTCATTCTGGTCGGCAACCTCGGCCGGGACCCGGAGACGCGCTACACGACCAGCGGCGACGCGGTGACCAACATCCGGGTGGCGACCACCGATACCTGGAAGGACAAGAACGGCGAGAAGCAGGAGAAGACCGAGTGGCACACCGTGGTCTTTTTCGGCCGCCAGGCCGAGATCGCCGGCGAGTACCTGAAGAAGGGCCGGCAGGTCTACATCGAGGGCAGGCTGCAGACGCGCAAATGGCAGGACAAGGACGGCCAGGATCGTTACACGACCGAGATCATCGCCGACCGCATGCAGATGCTCGGCAGTCGCGAGGGCGGCGGCGCGCCGGCCGCTGCCGACTTCGCCGAGCGCAATGCCGCTGCCGAGCCGCGCGCTGCCGCGAAGAGCGGCGGCGCGCCCGCGAAGAAGAGTGTCAACGACCTCGACGACGACATCCCGTTCTAGCACTTCGTCATTCCGGCGTAGGCCGGAATCCAAGTTACGACGTGATCGCGTAAGCGGTGTGAACTTCGGCCCCGGCCTGCGCGGGGGCGACATCCGCAATCACGCCTCCACCGAGGCAGACATCGCCGTCGTAGACGACGAGATATTGCCCCGGCGTCGGCGCCCACTGCGGCGCGTCGAACCGCGCGCGCCAACGGCCGTCGCCGAGGTCGAGCAGCCGGCACGCTGCGTCCGCCATGCGATAGCGCGTCTTCGCGGTGAGCGCGTGAAGGGATCGCGGCGGATGGCCCGCGATCCAGTGCATGGCGACGACGTCGAGCGTGCGGGCGTAGAGGCGCGGATCGTCGTGTCCCTGCACGACGATGAGCGCGTTGCGCGCCGCATCCTTCGCGGCAACGAACCACGGTGCCTCGCCGCCGCCGCGCGTCCCGCCGATGCCCAACCCCTGCCGTTGCCCGAGCGTGTAGTACGCGAGCCCCTGATGCCGGCCGAGCACACGCCCATTCGGGTCTTCGATCGGACCGGGCGTGCGCGGCAAGTAGCGCGCCAGAAAATCGCGGAACGGCCGCTCGCCGATGAAGCAGATGCCTGTCGAGTCCTTCTTGGCGTAGGTCGGAAGGCCGTTCTCGCGCGCGATCGCCCGCACTTCGCGCTTGGTGAGCGCGCCGACCGGGAAGAGCGTAATGCCCAGTTGCCGCTGGGTGAGCTGATGCAGGAAGTAGGTCTGATCCTTGGCCGCATCGGCCCCTTTGACCAGCGCGACGCCACCGCCCTCGCCCTGCAACCGCGCGTAATGCCCGGTTGCGATCCGATCGGCGCCGAGCGCGAGCGCGTGGTCGAGGAAGGCGCAAAACTTGATCTCGCTGTTGCACAGCACGTCGGGATTCGGCGTGCGCCCGGAGCGGTACTCGGCCAAGAAGCGCGCAAACACGCGTTCGCGATACTCGCGGGCGAAGTTGACCGCTTCGACCTCGATCCCGATCACGTCGGCGGCGGCGACGGCGTCGATCAGGTCCTGCCTCGAGGTGCAGTATTCGTCGGTGTCGTCGTCCTCCCAGTTCTTCATGAAGACGCCGACGACCTCATGGCCTTCGCGCTTGAGCAGCCACGCAGCGACCGACGAGTCGACGCCGCCGGACAGGCCGAGCACGATGCGGTGTTTCGCGTTCATCGGTGCAGAAAGCAAAAAGGGCAAGGGTGTTGGCCCCTGCCCTTGTGCAGCGAATCTCTGGAGCTTACTGGCCGGACTTCTTTTCCTGCTCCTTCAGCGCCTTTTGCTTCTCTTCCTTGCTCGAGAGCGCTTTGGGCTGTCCCTTCGACGCCTTGGCTGCCGCCGCGGTTTCGGCTGCCTTCGTTTGCGGCGACGCGCCGCCTTCCTGCTGGCTCTTTTCGTCGGTGGAAAGCTGCTTGCGCCGTTCCGCCGCCTTGGCCTTCTTCTCTGCCGGGGTCATCTTGGCCTTTTCCGCCTTGGCCTTCGCCCTTTCGGCCTTCAGCTTCGCCGTGTCGACAGGTTCTGCCGGCGTCTTTTCGCCTTGGGGTACTTGCGCCAACGCGGCGACCGAGCCAAGCGCGAAGGCGCCGGCAAACAGTGCGATAAGTAGCTTCTTCATCGGTTCATCCTCAGAAAAGAGATCGTTTTAGTCAGTGCTGCCCGCCGGCATGGATATGCAAAAGGGTGAGCCTTCGGATTCTATTGAAGCTTATCGCCGGAGGCAACAACCCGGGTGCGCTCCGGGCGCCCGAGCTGTTGCGCAGGAGCAACGACCCTTACTTCGTGGTCGAGGCCTTGTCCGTGGACATCATCTCCTTGGACGTGCCCTCTTTCGAGGCGCCTTCCTTGCTCGACTTCTTCTTCTTCGTCTTCGCTTTCTTGTGGGCGCCCTTCGACGCCTTGGTCGACTTCGTCTTCGTGGCGTCCGTCTTGGCGGGTTCCTTCGCGGCGGGAGCGGCCGCCGGGGCTGCAGGGACTGGCGCCGGCGCGGGCGCCTGGGCCATGGCGGTCAGCGATACGGCAAAGGCGCTGGCGATCAGCGCCGACATCAGCTTGGTCATATTCCTGTCCTTTTTGTCAAATCGAAAAACGACACCTCTATCGTGTCAGGCGCATTAACGTCCCCCGCCATCCCCAGGTTGACAACTATCTGTGGGACAAGCGAAATCGCGGAAGATTGCCGCAACGTTTTCCCCTATCGGCCGGCCCACCAGCGCTTAGGCCCATAAACAACGCGTTGAGATGCGCTTGGGGGTACCGGGCGGCAAGCTTATCGGTGGCGCCAGACGTCGAGAGCGCCTCAGCCCCCGCCGGCGCTTTTTATCGCCTTTCCCAGTCCAGCGCGGCTTGCAGCCACTCGCGAAGCAGCGGGATCGTAATCGGCCGCTTGGCGGCAAGCGAGAGCCGATCGAGCGCCGCGACCGCCGCGACCAGCGAGCCCATGTCGCGCCGCCCGTGGCGAAGCAGGTAGTCGATCACCTCGGCGGACAACTCGAAACCGCGCTGCCGGGCATAGGTTGTGAGCGCTGCGGGCTTTTCCTCATCGGCAAGCGGCAGCGCTTCGTAGACGAGCCCCCAGGCGAGCCGGGTCCGGAGGTCCTCGCGCAGGGGGAGCGTAGCGAGAGGCATTCGGCTCGCGGCGAGCAGCCGCCCGCCGCGTTGCGTCAAGGCGTTGTAGCGAGTAAAGATGCTCGCCGCCGCGGCCGCATCGGCCTCGTCGATCCGGTCGATGGCGACCAGCATCGCGGACGTGTCGGCCGGATCGGCGAGGAGCGCCGCGGGCTGCCCGTGGAAGCGCGCGTCGATGCTGTGCTCCGCGGCCAAGGCGACTGCGGCCCGCAGCAGATGGGTCTTGCCCGCCCCGGATGCGCCCCAGATCAGGAGGCCCCGTTCGCCGCCCGCACCGCTCGCGAGACGCGTCAGGGCGGCAACCAGCTCGCGGTTGCGTCCCGGCAGGAAGTTCGACAGCCGCGGCGGCTCCGGAAGCGCCAGCTCGAAGACGAGTTGTTCCAAATCAGCGGTACAGGTCGGTCGTCTGATAAGCGGCTCGCAGGTGGCGCAGGCCGACCAGCAGGGCCGCGCTCACCGGCAGCGCGAGCAGCACGCCTGCGAACCCGAAGAGCTCCCCGAACGCGAGCAGCGCGAAAATCACCGTCAGCGGATGCAGTCCGATGCGGTCGCCGACGAGCCAAGGCACGAGCACGTAATTCTCGAGCAACTGGCCCACACCGTAGACCGCCACCACCGCCAGAAAGGCGGGCAGACCCGACCACTGCAACAGCGCCGCCAGCGTGCCGAGAATGAGGCCGAGGCCGAAGCCGACATAGGGGATGAAGACCAGCAACCCGGTGAGGATACCGATCGGCAGCGCGAACTGCAGCCCGGCCAGCCAGAGACCCACGGAGTAATACACCGCCAGCACGCCCATCACCGATAGCTGACCGCGCAGGAACTCGGCGAGCACGCCGTCGATCTCGCGGGCGATCGTGCGCACGCGCGGCAGCCAGCGCCGCGGCAGCAGATCGTCGACGCGTTGCACGATCCGCTCCCAGTCGCGCAAGAGATAGAACATGACCACCGGAATCAGCGCCAGGTTGATCAGGATCCCGAGCAGCACCGTGCCGCCGGCCTTGATGCCCGACAACAGCTTCAGCGTGAGCGTTTCCGCGCTGGAGAGATTCTCGGTGATGAGGCCCTTGAGCGTGGCCAGGTCGAGCTGCAGCTCGATGCCCAACGTGTCGCGCAGCCACGGCGCGAGGTTCCCATAGGCCTGTCCGATCAGCTCGGGTGCGCGCCGGGCGATCTGCCGGACCTCGCTCTCCACGAGCGGGATCAGCACGAGCAGCAACCCAGCGAGCAGCAGGAGGATGATGCCGATCACGACCAGCGTGCCCAGCGTGCGCGGGACGCGCCGCCGCTGCGCCCACGTGACCGCGGGACTGCCGAAGTAGGCGAGGATCGCGGCGATCAGGAACGGCGTCAGGATCGCTCCGAGCCAGTTCAACAGCGCCGCGAATACGAGCACCGCACTGGCGACCCAAAGGTATTGCACCGGCCCGAGACGGGGCGGCGGCGCGGGTTCGGTCCCGGCGGCGGGGGGGGTGTGAGGATCGGGGCGCGGGGCGGTCACTTTTTTTCGGTAAAATCGGCCGCAAAGCGGTGCACTTTACCCCGCCGTCTGCCGCGACTCAATCCAATGCCCCGAAACGCCCCTGGCCCGTCGCTCTCGTATCGAGGGTCCGGCGTGGACATCGACGCGGGAGAGGCGCTGGTCGAGAGAATCAAGCCGTTCGCCAAGGGGACGCTCCGCCCGGAAGTGCTGGCCGGCATCGGCGGCTTCGGCGCGCTCGTCGAGCTGCCGAAGCGCTATCGTGAGCCGGTGCTGGTGGCCGGTACCGACGGTGTAGGGACCAAGCTCAAGCTCGCCTTGGCCTTGGACCGGCACGATACCATCGGCATCGATCTGGTGGCGATGAGCGTCAACGATATTCTCGTGCAGGGCGCCGAGCCGCTGTTCTTCCTCGACTATTACGTGTGCGAGCGGCTCGACGTGGCGGTGGCGAGCCGAGTGATCCAGGGCATCGCCGCGGGCTGCGAGCAAGCCGGCTGCGCGCTCATCGGCGGCGAGACCGCCGAGCACCCCGACGCGTTCGTGCCAGGCGAGTACGACCTCGCCGGCTTCGCGGTGGGCGTGGTGGAGAAGTCGCTCGCGATCGATGGCCGTCGCATCGCTGCCGGCGACGCGCTCATCGGCATCGCCTCGAGCGGGCCGCACTCCAACGGCTTCTCGCTCATCCGCAAGATTCTCGAGACGAGTCGCGCCGACTTGAAGCAGCCGATCGCCGACGTGACCGGGGACCGGACGCTCGGCGAGGTGCTGCTCGAGCCCACGCGAATCTATGCCAAGCCCGTGCTCGCGCTGCTGACGGAGATCGAGGTCAGGGGCATGGCGCACATCACCGGCGGCGGGCTCATCGAGAATACGCACCGGATGTTTCCCGAGGGCTTGAGCGCGCGCCTCGAACGGTCGAGCTGGCCTCGGCCCGCGATCTTCGACTGGTTGCAGCGCGCCGGTAGCCTCGCCGCCGACGAGATGCACCGCGTGTTCAACTGCGGGATCGGCATGATCCTGGTCGTGTCGCCGGCACACGTTGACGCAGCGCTCGAGCGGTTCGCCGCATTGGGCGAGACGGCGTATCGGATCGGCGCGGTGGAGCCTCGCCGTGCGGGCGCGCCGGCCACCGTGGTCGCGTAAGGCCGCCGCGGCCCCAAGTCGAACATGAAACGTGTGGCCATCCTGATCTCGGGCCGCGGCTCGAACATGGCGGCGATCCTGGCGGCCGTGCGCGCGGGCGAGATCGCGGCCAAGGTCGTCGGCGTCATCAGCAACCGCCCCGCCGCACCGGGGCTCGCGCTGGCGGGCGAGCACGGCGTGCCGACGATCGTCGTCGATCACACGGCCTTTGCCGGCCGCAGCGCGTTCGAGCGCAAGCTTTCGGCGGCGATCGACGCGCTCGCGCCCGATCTCGTCGTGCTGGCCGGATTCATGCGCGTGCTTGGAGCCGACTTCGTCGCGCGCTACCACGGCCGGATGCTCAACATCCATCCCTCGCTTCTGCCCGCGTACCCGGGCCTCGACACGCACCGCCAGGCACTCGCCGACGGCGTCAAGGTGCACGGCTGCACGGTCCACTTCGTGACGCAGGAAGTCGATCACGGACCGATTGTCGCCCAGGCGGCGGTGGCGGTGCGCGACGGCGACGACGAAGCGAGCCTCGCCGCGCGGGTGCTCGCGGCCGAGCACCGGATCCTGGTCGCCGCGGTGCGCTGGTTCTGCGCCGATCGTCTGGTCACCGACGGCAACCGCGTGCGCGTTAGGGACCAGACGACAGGAGCGGAAACGCTGCTGGTGCCGGCGTTGCCGTGATCGCGGCTCCGAAACGAGGATCGATGGCCGAGCCACGACTTCATCCGCATGCGCTGACGCGGGTGCTCCGCGGGCTGCGGACGAATCCGTACCGCGTGCTGGGTGTCGCGCTGGTGGCGTCGCTCGCCGCGCATCTCATGGTCGCCGCGCTGCCGGAGCCGCCGGCGGTCGCGCCCGAGCCGCTGCCGACGCTCTCGGCGACCCTCACCGAGATGCCGCCGCCTCCGCCACCGGTCGTCAAGCGCATACCCCCGAAGCGCAAGCCCAGGCCGGCGGCGCCGGCGACGCCCGTCATCGCCGCCGCACCGCCGAGCCAGGTCGCGCAAGCAACCCCCATCCCCGCGCTCGCGGTCGAACCTGAGCCCGCGCCGCCCGAGGCGACGGCGGTCACGGAAGCCCCGCCGACCGAAGAAACGCTGCCGGTCGCCGACAACGACGCGTCGGCGCCACCGCCGCTCCCGCCGCGCATCGAGCTCGCCTACCGAGGCTTCCTCGGCACCCGGGGCTTCTTCATCGGCGACGCGGTCTACCGCCTCGAGCATCGCGACAATCAGTACACCATCACGACCGTCGCGCAGGCGCGCGGGCTCGCCGCGCTCTTCCTGCGCGGCGAAGGGCGGCTCTCCAGCACCGGTACGATCACCAGCGCCGGCCTCCAGCCCAATCTGTACAGCGCCGAGCGCACCAGCGACGGACGCCACGAGGTGGCCACCTTCGACTGGGAAACCGGAGTCGTGCTCTTGAACGACAACAAGACCGCCGCGCTCGAATTGCCGACGTTCGATCCGCTGGCCGTGCTGTGGCAGTTCTATTTCGCGCCGCCCGACCAGGACGAGGCGGAGTTCAACGTTGCCACCACGCGCCGCGTCTACCATTCGCGCTTCCGCCGTGTCGGCGTGGAAGCCATCGAGCTGCCCTTCGGCGAGGTCCAGGGGGAGCTCTGGGAGCGCACCGGCGGCGACGGCAACCTCGCCGCCAAGGTCTGGCTCGCGCCCTCGCTGCATTACGTGATGGTGAAGATGCGGCTGTCCAACGGCCGGATCACCGGCGAGGCACTGCTCGACAGCATCCGCGTCGAAGAGACCGTAGCACAGCGATGAGCGCCGCAGGGCCGCCCCAAGGCGCGAATCGTTCCCCCGCTTTTGGGGGCAGCGCAGCGGCCGAATGGACCAATGAGGCCGCAAGCGTGGGGGTCGTTCTATGCGCCGCAGGGCCGCCCCAAGGCGCGAATTGTTCCCCCGCTTTTGGGGGCAGCGCAGCGGCCGAATGGGCCAATGAGGCCGCAAGCGTGGGGGTCCATCTCTGAGCGTTCGCGCGCGCGAGCTCGCGGCGCTCGCCGACGCGCTCGCGACAGTGTTGCCGCTGACGGCGCCCGCCGACGTCGCGCTGCGGCGGTTCTTTCGCGCTCGCCCCGAGCTCGGCCAGCACGCCCGCGCTTTCATCGCCGAGGGCGTATTCGCGGTGCTGCGGCGCTTGCGCTCGCTCTGCGCGCAGGCGAGCTCTCAAGCGCCCCGGCGGCTCGCGATCGGCGTGGCGCTGCGCGAGCTGGGCCTGAGCCTGCGCGAGCTCGAGCCCGCGTTGTCGCCCGAGGAGCAGGGCTGGGCGCGCCAATTCAAGGCGCGCCACGCCGCTTTGAGTGCAGCCGAAGCGGTGGATCTGCCCGACTGGTTGTGGGAGGCGCTGGGCAGGGCGCTGCCGGAGGAGCGCGACGCGCTGGCGCGATCGTGGCTCGCGCCGGCACCGCTCGACTTGCGCGTCAACCCGCTCAAGACGACGCGCGAGGCGGCGCAGACCGCGCTCGCCGCCGGCGGCATCGCTTCGGCGCCGACACCGTATTCGCCGCTGGGACTGCGCGTGGCGGGCAAACCTGCGCTGCAGCACCACGCGCTTTTCACGAGTGGTGCGATCGAGGTCCAGGACGAGGGGAGCCAGCTCCTCGGCTATCTCGTCGCCCCGCACCGCAGCGACATGGTCGTCGACTTCTGCGCCGGTGCGGGAGGAAAGACGCTGCTCCTCGGGGCGCTCATGCGCTCGCAAGGACGCCTGTACGCGTTCGACATTTCGCCGCGCCGGCTCGCCAATCTCAAGCCGCGGCTGGCGCGCTCGGGTCTGTCGAACGTGCATCCGGTGCGCATCGAGGACGAGCGCGATCGGCATGTGAAGCGCCTCGCCGGGAAGATCGATCGCGTGCTGGTCGACGCGCCATGCACCGGCTTCGGGACGCTGCGCCGGAATCCCGACCTCAAGTGGCGGCAGCGCGAGACCGCGGTGGCGGAGCTCGCGGCCAAGCAGGCGCGCCTGCTCGAAGCCGCGGCCACGCTGGTAGCGCCGGGCGGGCGGCTGGTGTATGCGACCTGCAGCGTGCTCCCCGCCGAGAACGAAGCGATCGTCGAGAGCTTTCTCGCGGCGCAGGCGCAATTCGCGCTCGGCGACGCCGCAGCGGCGCTCGCCCGCGCCGGCATCGCGCTCGATACCGGGCGGATGCTGCGCCTGTACCCGCATCGCCACGGCTGCGACGGTTTCTTCGCGGCGATTCTGGAGCGCGCGCAATGAGGCACGGAAGCAGGGTCAGAGAAAAAGGGGCCAGGGTCGAGTTTTCGGACTCGGCTTCCGGCGTCGGGCCCGTGCGTGGCAAGTCGGCTCTGACCTTCGTCTCCTTGCTCTGCGTCGCGCTGACGATCGGGGGCGTCCTCGCCAACGGCGTCGCCGCCGCGCGCAGCTATCCGGCGACCGGCAGCGTGGAGATCGCTTTCACGCCCGGCGACGCGGTCGACCGTCTCATCATCGCCGCCATCGACAAGGCGCAAAGCGAGATTCTCGTCCACGCGTACACCTTCACGCATCGGCGCATCGCGCAGGCGCTCATCGGCGCGAAACGCCGCGGCGTCGCGGTCGCGGTGCTGGCCGATCGCGAGCAGGCGCGCTCGGTGCCCCAGAACGTTCTGCCGCAGCTCGTCGCCGGCCGCGTCGACGTCTGGCTCGACGGCAATTTCCAGGCCGCGCACAACAAGGTCATCGTGATCGACGCCGATCTGCCGCGCGCCACGACGATCACCGGGAGCTACAACTTCACGTGGGCAGCACAGCGCAAGAATGCCGAGAACGTGGTTGTGTTGCGCGACAATGCCGCAGTCGCCCGCGCCTACCGCGACAACTGGCGAAGGCTCAAAGCCGCGGCGACGCCGTGGTCGGAGGAGGCGGTCAAATGAGGTCGTCGTCCCCGCGCAAACGGGGACCCAGCGGCGTTCCCGACACTGGATTCCCGCTTTCGCGGGAATGACGAAACCGGCCTGCGCCGCGGCGACAGTCTGTCCCGGGATTCGCCTTCGGCTCATCCCGGGCTACACTTCCTTGATGCTCTCGCCCTTGAACCTCGACCGGATCCAGGAAGCGCTGCGCACGCCGGCGGGGCTGCTCGATCTCGCTGCCGTGCTGCTCTCTTTCGCGGTGGCCTTCGCGGTCGATCGGCGAGTCCGTCTCGGGGGCTCCGCCGAATCGCGGTTGGCGAAGCTCGGCGCAGGCAGCGTCAACCGGCTCATCTTCCCACTCACCGCGCTGTTGCTGCTGTTGATCATCCGCGGCGCGCTGCGGGGCTGGCACGATCCGGCCTTCTTCGAGATCGCGGTCCCGCTCGCCGTCGCGCTGGCGCTGATCCGCGTTTTCGTCTACGGCTTGCACAGCCTGTTCGGGCCGAGCCGCTGGCTGCCGCTGTCCGAGCGCACGGTCAGTTTCACGATCTGGGCGGCGCTGCTGCTCTATTACGCCGGCGTGCTGCAGCAAATCGGCAACACGCTCTCCGAGGCCAAGCTGCCGATCGGCAAGGCCGAAGTGAGCGTGCTCGATCTCGCGCGCGACGCGCTGGTACTGATTCTCGCCGTCGTGGGCTCGCTGTGGGTGTCGAGCCTCCTCGAGCAGCGACTCATGCGCACGACGACCGGCGATACCAACGTCCGCGCCGTACTGGCCAAGCTCGCGCGTGCGCTGTTCCTGCTGGTCGGCGTGCTGCTCGCCCTCTCGGCGGTCGGGCTCGACTTGACGGTGCTGTCGGTGTTCGGCGGCGCGCTCGGCGTCGGCATCGGGCTCGGGCTGCAGAAGCTCGCGAGCAATTACATCGCCGGGTTCACGATCCTGCTCGACCGGTCGGTGCGCATCGGCGACATGATCACCGTCGACAATCGCCACGGCGTCGTGAGCAAGGCAACCGCGCGCTACGTGGTCGTGCGCAGCCTCGACGGCGTCGAGGCGATCGTTCCCAACGAGATCATGGTCACGACGACCGTGCTCAATCACTCGTACACCAGTCGCGATGTGCGAGTCGGCGTGCCGGTCCAGGTGAGCTACGACAGCGATCTCGATCTCGCCATGCGACTCATGGTCGAGCTGGCGCAGGCACAGCCGCGGGTGCGGCAGCAGCCCAATGCGCCGGTCGTGCAAGTGCAGCGATTTGCCGACAGCGGCATCGATCTCGAGCTGGGCGTGTGGATCAACGATCCCGAAAGCGGCCAGAGCAACCTCAGGTCGGCACTGTATCTGGGTATCTGGCGGGCGTTTCGCGAGCACGGCATCAAGATTCCTTTCCCTCAGCGCGAGGTGCGACTGCTCGATGCGGGCGTTCCTCTGCAGGTCCATTCGCCCGGTACTGAGCGCCCGCAGTGATGTCAGCGTTCACTCCGCAAATGGTGGCGGGGGCAGCCCCAAAACCGTGTAAAATACCGCCCAATCCAAGACCGGCCCGGCTCTGAAGAGCCGCGGCCCCAAGGACTTCTTCCACATGAATCTGAATTTACCGTCTTTCCTCGCCCACGGCCTGCTTCCCATGCCGTGGTGGGGATACGTCGTGCTCACCCTGGTGTTGACGCACCTCACCATTGCGGCGGTCACGATCTTCCTGCACCGCACTCAAGCGCATCGCGGCCTGGATCTACATCCGGCCGTCAGCCATTTCTTCCGCTTCTGGCTGTGGCTGACGACCGGGATGGTGACCAGGGAGTGGGTCGCCATCCATCGCAAACACCACGCTTTCGTGGAAACCGCCGACGATCCGCACAGCCCGCAAACGCGCGGCATCGCGACGGTACTGCTCCAGGGCACCGAGCTCTACCGCGCGGAAGCTAAGAACCGCGAAACGCTCGAGAAATATGGCGCCGGGACTCCGGACGACTGGCTCGAGCGCAAGGTGTATACGCCCCTTAGCCAGCATGGCCTCGGGGTGATGCTCGTGATCGACGTGCTGCTGTTCGGCCCGATCGGGCTCACGATCTGGGCGGTCCAGATGGCATGGATCCCGGTGACGGCGGCGGGGATCATCAACGGGCTCGGCCACTACTGGGGGTACCGCAACTTTTCGACCGACGATACGAGCACCAATATCATCCCGTGGGGTATCGTGATCGGCGGCGAGGAGCTGCACAACAACCATCACGCCTACGGCACCTCGGCGAAACTGTCTTCCCGCTGGTACGAATTCGACCTCGGTTGGACGTATATCCGCGGCCTACAAGCGCTGGGGCTCGCGAAGGTGCGCAAGGTCGCGCCACGGATCAGGTTCAATCGCGACAAGCTGCACGCCGATCTCGAAACGCTGCAATCGGTGATCACGCACCGCTATGCGGTGCTCACCCGCTACGCGCGCTCGCTTAGGCACGCGTTTGCCAGCGAGGTCGCCGCGTTGCGCGAGCGCGTCCGGCGCGGCGAGCTCAGAGCCGACCTGCCGAGCATGCGCAGGCTGCGCCAATGGTTGCTGTCCGATGCGCGCAAGCTCCCCGAGAGCGATCGGGCCCGACTTGCTTCCGCGCTCGAAGGCAGCAAGGCGTTGCAGACGATCTACGCCATGCGGCAGGAGCTGGCCGCGCTGTGGGAGCGCTCGAGCGACTCGCGCGAGCAACTGCTCGCCCGTTTGCAGGACTGGTGTCACCGCGCCGAAGCGAGCGACATCGTCCCGCTGCGCAATTTTTCGCGGGAGCTGCGGACTTTTTCCTAGCGGTGGAGCGACAAGCGCGGCACGCGTAGCGTCGCCATGAATGCAAAAGCCCGCTGAACGCGGGCTTTTTGTTGGTCGTTCCCGCGAACGCGGGAACCCAGTGGCGTAGGTCGCTGCAAAGTCGCTGGATCCCCACTTGCGCGGGGATGACGCATTTGTCCAAGAGCGGGTCGCGTGAGCGGCCCGCGATTGGAGACAAATGCGTCACTTGAGCTTTGTTTCCTTGTACAGAACGTGCTTCCGAGCGACCGGATCGAACTTCTTGATCTCCATCTTCTCCGGCATCGTCTTCTTGTTCTTCATCGTGGTGTAGAAGTGCCCGGTCCCGGCTGTGGATTCGAGCTTGATCTTTTCACGCATGGTTGTGCTCCTTCGCTGCGGGTCCGCTCAGCCAAACGCTGGGCAAACTAACTTCGGTCCCGGCCCCCGGCTTACTATACTTGGCCTTGGCGCGGCAGGCCTCGCCGGGACGACCACATTCAGACGTGCTCGCCACGAGACCGAAGTTCGGCCAGCACCACGTCGATGCCCTTCTTGTCGATCGTGCGCAGCGCCGCGTTGGTGAGCCGCAGGCTCACCCAACGGTTCTCGCTTTCGACCCAGAACTTGCGACGCTGCAAGTTCGGCAAGAACCGCCGCCGCGTCTTGTTGTGGGCGTGGGACACGTTGTTACCCATCATCGGGGTTTTCCCCGTAACGACGCAGACTCGAGCCATCGCTCGCTCCCAGCTTGGTTTTCGGAAAAGCTAATAATTTTAGCCGGAAAGGGTCGCTGATTCAAGCGCTTGCTTCGTCGAAGAAGGACGCTACCCGGCGCGCCGAACGCGCGTCCGCGTCGATCTGGGCGTTAACCCTCGTTCTTTCGCCTCGCGCAGCGCATCGTTGATGCGGGTCTGATAGCCGCGGCCCTGGGCTCGGAAGAAGGCGAGAACATCGGCGTCGAGACGAATCGTAGTGAGCACCTTGATCGGAGACTTTTGCGGCCCCCTTCCGCGTCGCAAGATCGGCGGCCCGAGGATCGCCTCCGACCACGGAGGATTGTCTCGGTCCTTGACCTTGCCGGAGCGCGTTTTTGGCGGTCGCAAAGTGATAGCGCGCTTCATATTTCTCGGCCTTACGTAAAGAAATGATGTGCGTCTCGCTGCCGCGCTCTGTGTGCACGAGGACGACGACCTCGCCATCGAGGAGACCAAAAGTCACCCACCGCGATTCGCCGTAGTCTTGGCGCAGATCTTCGCGTGTTACGGTGAAATTGTCCCAGATTCGTTCGGCGCCAACGAAGTCCAGTCCGTGTACCTTGATGTTGCGCTGACGCTTCTCATCGTCCCAGGTTGGCATGGGCCATGACTTAATTGTAGTAACAAACTACTCCGTGTCAAGCGACCCGCCGTAGCCGGTGTTCCGTTCAATCTGCAGGCTTCAGATAAGCCCCCGCTCGGCAAACGACACCGTACGCGTTCCCGCGACGATGAAATGATCGAGGGTCTTGATCTCGACCAGCGACAGCGCCTGTTTCAGCATCTGCGTGAGGAGCTCATCTGCGCGGCTCGGCTCCGCCACGCCGGACGGATGGTTATGCGCGAAGATGACGCCAGCCGCGTTGTGGCGAAGCGCCGTCTTCACCACCTCGCGCGGATAGACGCTGGTTTGCGTCAGCGTGCCGCGGAAGAGCTCTTCGGAGGCGAGCAATCGGTTCTGCGCATCGAGGAACAGCCCAACGAACACCTCGTGCGCGCGACCGCCCAGCGTGAGCTGCAGGAAGTCGCGTACCGCGCGCGGCGAGGACATGCTGTCGCGCTCGCCGATGTCCTCGGCCAGCGCGCGGCGCACGAGCTCGATCACGGCCTTGAGCTGCACGTACTTCGCCGGTCCGAGCCCGCGCACCGCCGCGACTTCGTCGAGCGAGGCCGCGAACAACCTTTGCAGACTGCCGAAACGCGCGATCACGTCGCGGCCGAGCTCGATCGCGCTTCGACCCGCGATGCCCGTACGCAGGAAAATCGCCAGCAGCTCGGCCTCCGACAGCGCCGCCGCGCCGTGCTTGAGCAGGCGCTCGCGCGGGCGTTCGTGCTCGGGCCACTCGGCGATACGCATGGGATGCCACCTCTATACCCTGATGCCGGGGCATATTAAACTGCGCCAGCCTCGACTCTATCGGCCGGATGGATGACCCGTGGATCGTCGCCCCGGCTTAAGGCCGGGGCCCAATTCGCATTGCTGGTTTCGCGGACCGCACTTGAATCCCGGCCTTCGCCGAGATGACGATACGGCACGCTAGTCCATGACAACTCCTCCCGCCGCGCGAACGCTCAAGCGCATCGTGCTCGGCCTGACCGGCGGCATCGCCGCGTACAAAGCGGCGGAGCTCACGCGACTGCTGGTGAAGGAAGGGATCGCCGTGGACATCATCATGACGCCGGCCGCGACGCAATTCATCGCGCCGATGACGCTGCAGGCGCTCTCCGGCCATCCGGTGCTGACCGATCTGTGGCATTCCGGCGCCGCGAACGCCATGGGGCACATCGACCTGTCGCGCGGCGCCGATGCGATCCTCGTCGCGCCCGCTTCCGCCGACTTCATCGCCAAGCTCGCGCACGGGCTCGCGGACGATCTGCTCTCCACGCTCTGCCTGGCGCGCGATTGTCCGCTACTGCTGGCGCCGACGATGAACGTGCAGATGTGGAACAACCCGGCTACCCAGCGCAACGTTGCGCAGCTTCGTGCCGACGGCGTCGAGATCCTGGGTCCAAGCAGCGGCAGCCACGCTTGCGGCGAAGTCGGGGACGGCCGCATGATCGAGCCGGAGGAGATTCTCGCGGCGCTCTTCGCCTGGGCGCAGCCGAAGCTTCTCGCCGGCAAGCGCGTGCTGGTGACGGCCGGACCCACGTTCGAAGCGATCGATCCGGTGCGCGGCGTCACCAACTTGAGCTCCGGCAAGATGGGATTCGCGCTGGCGCAGGCCTGCGCCGAGGCCGGGGCGGCGGTCACATTGGTCGCAGGGCCGACGACGCTCGCCACGCCGGCGGGCGTCAGCCGTCTCGATGTGCGCAGCGCGCGCGACATGGCCGCCGCCGTCGATGCGCACGTCGCGGACTGCGACATCTTCGTGGGGGTGGCCGCGGTGGCCGACTACACGCCGGCCGCCCCCCACACGAAAAAGCTCAAGAAGACCGACCGGGCGTTGACGCTCAGTCTGAAGCCCACCGCGGACATCCTCGCCCAGGTCGCGGCACGGCCAAAAGCGCCGTTCTGCGTCGGCTTCGCGGCGGAGACGAACGACGTCGACGAGAATGCCGAGGCCAAGCGTCGCCGGAAGAAGGTACCGCTGCTCGTGGCCAATCGCGTCCAGGACACGATGGGTCAGGACGAGAATGAGGTGACGCTGCTCGACGACTCGGGCGCGCATCCCCTGCCGCGGATGGGCAAGCTCACGCTGGCGCGGCGGCTGGTCGCCGAGATTGCGGCGAGGCTTCCGAAGCGATAATCGAGCTTGTCGTCCCCGCGAAAGCGAAGCCGCAGAGCGGCGAGCTTCGAGCTTGGGGCCAAACGACCCGAAGGGGCGAAGTTTCGAGACGGCCAACCACGCCGCGCGATTTCGCGGACTACACCTGATGCGCGTGCTCCTCGATACGCACGCCTTCCTTTGGTGGGTCGAAGACGCGCCGGCCTTGTCGAAGCGGGCCAGAGCTGCAATCGCCAACCCGACCAATGAATGCCTACTCAGTCTGGCAAGCTGCTGGGAAATGGCGATCAAGCTCAGCCTCGGCAAGCTGCGCTTGCGTGGCACGATCGAGCGATTCATCCCCGAGCAGCTTTCGGCCAATGCGTTGGGCCAGCTCCCGATCGACTTCCGGCATGTCGCAAGGGTAGCAACGCTGCCCTTTCATCATCGCGACCCGTTCGATCGCCTCCTCGCTGCTCAGGCGCTCGAGGAGCGCTGCGCGATCGTATCCGCGAATCCGATGTTTCGAAGGTACGGCGTCAAGCGTGTCTGGTGAGACGCGCGGCGAGCGGACTCGCATCCTCGATATCTTCAGAGATAATCATTACGTACGTAATCATATTAGGCCACTATGGCCAATGTAGTCACCATCAACCGCCTGGAAGTCCTCGCTCTATCGAGCAAGCAGCCAAGAAGCTCACCGGCGGCAACAAGACCAAAGCGATTGCCCTGGCGGTACGGCGCCTGCTGGAGGCAGACGCCCGATCGGGTTCGCTGTTCGGCGCGCATCGCGGATCGGTGCGGGTTCGCCAAGGTGCCGACCTCGTCGCTCCGGCTCTTGACGTCGAGCCCGAGGCCGAGACCGGCCGAGAGGTCGAGCGATGACCGATGCCCTCTTGCTCGACACCCACATCGCCCCTTGGCTCGACAGCGGGGAGAACCGCCTGCGCGCCGACGCGGGCCCTGATTGATGGCCGCTGGCAGAACGGGGGGACGATTTGTCTCAGCGCCGCCACGCTGGGGAGATTGCTCTACTTGTCGACACCGGACGCATCGATCTCGATACCCCCGCCGAGGCGTGGATCGAGCGCTTCCTGGAGCGTCCCGGCATCGAGGCGGTGCCGCTCGGCCATCGGGCCGCTTCCCGCAGCTACGGGCTGCATCATCTCGAGCACCGCGATCCGGCCGACCGACTTCTGATTGCCACCGCGATCGAGCTCGCCTGTCCGCTGGTCACCTATGATGAGCGCATCGCACGTTTCGGCAGGAAGCATGGCCGACAGTACCGGTTCGGAGTCGGGGCCTGACGTGGCTTGCAGGCGTCTTGCTGCAGTTTGGTTTTGACATCAAGACATCACCGCCAATATGCTTTGATGCATGCGTACCACCCTCACCCTCGACAAGGACGTCGCCGCTCCGATCGAGCGACTGCCGGCGCGCGAACCGATGCGCGAGCCGCCTAAGCCCGGCAAATGATCGTTCTTGACACCAACGTGGTGTCGGAACTGATGAAGGCGACGCCCCACGCGAGCGTCGTCAAGTGGACGGCTGCGCAACCGGCGACGAGCCTTTCACGACGAACATTACTCAAGCCGAGATCCTGCACGGCATCATGCTGCTGCCATCGAGTAAGCGGCGTGCTGCTACTGCCAAAGCAGGCGAGGCGATGTTTCTCGAGGATTTCGCAGGCCGCATCCTGCCCTTCAACAGCGACGCTGCGCATCCCTACGCGCGTATCGCCACCGAGCGTCGACGGGCGGGACGCCCAATTTCTCATTTTGACGCTCAGATTGCGGCCATCGCCTATTGCGTCCGTGCTGCAGTTGCGACTCGAAACACGGGGATTTCGAGGATTGCGGCGTACGTCTAACCAACCCGTTGGAGCATTGAGAGTCCGCGTCGTCCCGGCGCCGGCCAGGGCCTAAAAGTTGCACCGCCAATGACCACGACCATCGCCCTCAAGGTCCTCGACGAGCGTATCCGCCCCTACCTGCCGGCGTACGCGACGCCGGGCTCCGCAGGCATGGACCTGCGGGCCTGCATCGGCGAGCCGGTGAGCCTCAAACCCGGACGGGCCGAGCTGATCCCCACCGGCGTCGCGATCCACATCGCCGATCCGGGGCTCGCGGCGATAATCCTTCCGCGCTCCGGCCTGGGCCACAAGCACGGGATCGTGCTCGGCAATCTCGTCGGGCTGATCGATTCGGACTATCAGGGACCGCTGATGGTGTCGGCTTGGAATCGGGGCCGCGACACCTTCGTGATCGCTCCCCTGGAGCGCATCGCGCAACTGGTGATCGTGCCCGTCGTGCAGGCGGGATTCCGGATCGTGGACGAGTTCGAGGCGAGCGCGCGCGGCGCGAACGGATTCGGCAGCAGCGGCAAGCGTTGAGCGAGGCGTAGCCGGCCTAGCCGAAAAGCCCGCGCCCATCTCATCCCGGTGACGCGTGCGATTCTGCTGCGCGCGGCGGAGATCCGGGCACACTATGAGCTGCGTACACCGGACGCTATCATGCTCGCCACGGCCGCCGAATCCGGGGCGACCCTGGTGATCGCAAACGACAGCGCATGGCCAAGGGTCCGAGAGATCGACGTATTGCTGCTGCGGGACCTGAAGTGAGCTTGGGCGCCAAGGGTCTTGTTGTCCCAGCCCTTCACATCGCGGTCGGCGATCCGGACTTCGCGGTGATGATCCTTCCGCGGTCAGGCCTGGGCCGCTCCGGGACGGCGGTACGCTGAATTTCTGCGACGGGAGATGGCGATCGACGTGCTGCCATGACCGTCACGGTGCATCGGCGCGCCCTTGACGCCGCTCCCGGACACACCACGACGGTGCTGTAGCACGAATGTGCTACAATTTGCCTCGTTACCTCCTACTGGATGTTCTTATGCCCACGACCACGATCCGGCTCCCCGGTGACCTCAAGGCCCGCGTCGCCGCTGCTGCCGAGCGCGCAGGCAAGACGTCTCACAGCTTTATCCTGGAGGCCATTGCAGAGAAGGCGGAACAGGAGGAGCGACGCAGCGACTTCGACGAACTGGCCGAGAAGCGCTTTGCCGACATCGTCGCGTCCGGCAAGACGATTCCCTGGGGCGAGATGCGTACCTATCTCGAGAGTCGACTGGCAGGCAAAGCGGCGCGTCGACCTCTACCCAAGAAACTTGCGCGCTGAGATGGCGCGGGTCGAAGTCGCACCTCAAGTAAGCGACGATCTCGACCGCATCTTCGACCACCTCGCCCGTTATGACCTCGATAATGCCCCGGCGCGGGTCGACGAAATCATTCAAGCGATCTCGGTACTCGAAACCAACCCGCACATTGGACGGCCAGCGCGGAGAAACAAGCGCGAGTTGATCACCGGGCGCGGCTCGCGTGGTTACGTGGCCCTGTATCGCTACGTGCCGGAAATAGATACCGTCTTTGTCCTCGCGCTGCGGAGCCAGCGAGAAGCAGGTTACAAGAAGACTCGATCGGGCTGATCGGTGGTGTGCACAACCGCCTCGAAACGCTGATGTTCAAACCGGCTGATGCGGACCGGGTCTTCGCGACCTTCTTCAGGCGCTTCGAGAGCCAGTACGCACAACGACATCGAGCTTACGAAAAACGGGTCTTCAGGAAATCGAGTGGGTGATTTTCGGGGAATTTAGAGTTCAGGGAGCGTGCAGGTGAGAACCTTGAGGCGCAGATATTCCTCGTCGCGCAGACCGTACGCGCGGCGCTGGATGACGCGAATCTTGTTGTTGAGG
>DASVPH010000163.1:0-35580 GCA_036382945.1 Casimicrobiaceae bacterium | reverse complement strand
ATCGGGGCGGTTGGCCTCGCGCGCGAGGATCGAGTACGAGAGCGTGTTGAACGCGCGGACGAGCCGCGTGCCAGGCAGATATTTCTGAGAGACGATGCCGATGCCGTCGCGCTCCACCTCGTCCGCGATAGCGCCGTCGCGCGCGGCAAAAGCGTTGCACGCATCGAGCGCGATCTTGCCCTTGAGCGCGATGCCGTGCTCCTGGCCGAGCTGCGGCAGCGCGCCATAGGGCACGGCAAAAAAGAGCGCCTCGCCGAAGGCGATCGCCTCGGCGACAGTGCCTGCGCGCGCAAGCGGACCCAGTCCCGACACCAAGTCCTTGAGTTGGTCGGGATGGCGCGACGAGAACAGCACCGGATGGCCGGCTTTGACCCACAACCCGCCGATCGTGCCTCCGATATTGCCCGAGCCGATCGCTCCGATGCGCAGCTTGGTGCCGCCAATGCCCTACGCGAGGACGCGCCATGGTCGCAGGCTCGCCGCAAAGGCCAGAGCGCCGCCTGCGAGGAGCAACCCGCGTCGGCTGTGTTTCGTGAATTCAAGCTTGGACATCGAAATCTCCTGGGATTCGGCTTGCGGGGGTGCGATTGAAATGGAATCACTTTCAAATCAACGCCGTTCAGTGCGGATCGCTGATGTCCGTCATCCCGGAAGATCGAACGGTTGCCCGTCGGGAAGCCGATAACGCCTGGTCTTCTTCGGATATTGCCGCATCCATTTGATCACGTCGCCGAGATGATAGGCAATTACTAATCAGTCCTTGGTTTAGACTACACAAATGGAAATCTTGGACTATAATGTGATGGATGAAGCTTGATGGTCGAACGCTGCCGCATGACACGTCCGAGCTGATTCGGCGGTGGGCGGTGCGCCGGGTCAAGGCGGGCGAGAGTGCCAGCAGCGTCATGCAGAGCTACGGGCTTTGTCGGACCACAATCTACCGTTGGCTGCGAGCAGAGAAGCGGGGCGGCGAGAAAGCGTTGCGAGCGCGTCGGCACACCGGGCCGAAACCGAAGCTCACGCCGGCGCAGAAGCTCAAGGTTCGGCACTGGATCAACGGCAAGGATCCGCGCCAGTACGGATTCGACTTCGGTCTGTGGACACGGCAGATCGTGGCGGCGTTGATCGCGCGGCGGTTCGGCATCAAGCTGGGCGTGACCGCGGTGGGGCGCTTGCTGGCCGAACTGGACATCACCCCGCAGAAGCCGCTGCGCCGTGCCTATGAGCGCGACCCGGCGGCGATCAAGCGCTGGAAGACGCAGACCTTCCCGCAGCTGCGGGCGCGGGGCAAGCGGCGCGGGGCGAAGATTTTCTTTCTCGACGAGGCTGGGGTGCGTTCGGATCAGGTGTTGGGGCGAACTTGGGGACTGCGCGGGCAGACCCCAGAGGTGCCGACCAGCGGCAAGCGCCAAAGCGTGAGCGCGATCTCGGCGGTCAATGCGCTGGGTGAATTCTGGTTCGAGCTCTACACCGAACGGCTGAACGCGACCAAGTTCATCGAGTTGCTGAAGCACTTCATGCATCGCCGCAAGAGTCCCGTGATGCTGGTTCTGGGCGGCCATCCGGCGCATATCGCGAAGAGCGTTGCGCGCTACGTGCAGAGCCTGAAAGGTCGGCTCGAATTGCACTTCCCGCCGGGCTACGCCCCCGAGCTCCGCTGCGCCAACGTGTTCACGCCGATTTGAGTGACATTCAGTCGAGCCCGGGCCTCGTTCGGTCTTTCTTCAAAGCGTCGACTGTAGCCTATACTGCAGACTAGTTATTAAGAGTTCATTAAGCGGCTTGATATCTTCAGACCGTGGAGCTCGTGCGCCTTGCTCGGCCCCCGATTCGCGGCCGATCGCACTCGCAATCCGTTCGTCGCTGCCAAGCCCGGCCGCAACCGCGCCCGTTTTCGGCTGTTTCGCGAACAGAAACCAACTGAATGGCGCCGGTTTGATCTGCGTCAGATCGGTAGGAATCGCGCGGTGGCAGTATCCCGTGCGGAGCGCCGGACCATGCGCGAGCCACGAAACGCCTCGCCATCAGCGCCGGAGATCCCAGGGCGGCGCGCTTTTCTCGCCGGGCTTCTCGGCGAGTCTCGTTCGAATGCCGATTGTCGGGCGCCCGCGCATTCCTGCGGAACGGATCGCGCTGCTGAGGGACCCCCGCCAACTCTCCGTTAAGCGTTAGCCGATAAGGACCCGAATCCATGAGCGCTGATCACGACGAACACCCGGTTGCTACTATCAACCGACGCGAGTTCTTCGAGCTGGGAGCGGCCGTGGGTGCCAGCCTCCTCGCCGGAGCACCGCCGGCGGCTGCTCAGCCGACGCAGTCGCCGCCCGAACCCCCCGGGCCGCTGCCCGGTTCCGAGGACACGCTCCTGCGCATGCAGGCGGATATCCGCAGAGCGCTCGGCAAGCCCCTCGAGCAGCGCGGCTGGATCATGGTCGTGGACGGTCGCAAATGCGTGGGATGCCAAGCGTGCGTCGCCGCCTGCGTGGCAGAGAATGTCCTGCCGCCCGGGGTCACCTATCGGACCGTCCCGGAGATCGAATTCGGCAGCTACCCCGAGGTGAAAAAGTACAACATGCCCACGCAGTGCATGCAGTGCGACAAGCCTCCGTGCCTGCCCGCGGCCAACGCCATCGCGCCGGGGTCGTTCAGCAAGCGGCCCGATGGAATCGTGGCCATCGACTACACGAAGTTTCGCGGTCGCGCCGCCTTCGAGGCGGCCAAGAAAGCCTGCCCTTACCGGGCACTCTACTACGACGACGGCAAGTTCTACACGCAGGACACCCCGGCCTTGCAGCCGTATGAAAGCGCGGTCAGCCACGATTTCGACCGGCGCTGGGCGCGCGAGCCCGGGAAGGCCGGCGAGCCCCCGGCGGGCAGCGGCAGAAAATGCCACTTCTGCCTGCACCGGCTGAACGTCGGCCTGGTTCCCGCCTGTGTGAACACGTGCATCGGCCGGGCGCTCTACTTCGGAGACAAGAACGACGCGCAGAGCCTCGTAAGCGAGCTCCTCGAGTCCAACAAGGACAAGGTGCTTCGCATCCGCGCGAATCGCGGCACGGAGCCGCGCGTGCACTACCTCATCGACAACCCGCAGTTCTACGCGGCGTTCCACCAATAGGAGCGGATCATGGCAACCAAGCGGCCACCCTGCGCAGACTGGGGACTGAAGCGGCGTGATTTCCTGACCGGCGGGGCGCTGCTGGGCGGCGCGGCCCTTGCGGCGAGCCACACGAAGCTCGGCGAGCTGGCCGGGCTGGTGCGCACGGCGGAGGCGAAAGAGCTGCCCGTCGCAGCCGCGTATCCCCGCAACAAGCCCGAGAACATCCTTTATACGACCTGTCTGCAGTGTCAGGCCCGTTGCACCCTCAAGGTGAAAGTGGTGGACGGGATCGTGGTGAAGATCGACGGCAACCCGTACGGGCCCCAGACGATGCTCTGGCCGGTCGCGTACGCGACGCCGCCCGAGCAGGCGGCCGCGGTGGACGGCAAGGTTTGCCCGAAGGGCCAATCCGGCGTGCAAACGATCTACGACCCGTACCGCATCCGAAAGGTCCTCAAACGCGCGGGCCCGCGAGGCTCCAATCGCTGGGTAAGCATCCCGTTCGATCAGGCTGTGCGGGAGATCGTGGACGGCGGCGTGCTCTTCAAGGCGATCCCCGGCGAGCAGGCGAGGCGGGTTCCGGGTCTGCGCGACCTGTGGGCGCTCCGCGACGCGAAAGTCGCCGGCGCGATGGCCGCGGATGCCGCCAAACTCGGTAAGAAGCAAATGAGCGTGGCCGAGTTCAAGGCGAAGCACGCCGCGAACCTTTCCGCTCTCAGCGATCCAGATCACCCCGATCTCGGCCCGAAGAACAACCAGTTCGTCTTCCTGGCTGGCCGGATCAACACGGGCCGCAACGAGTTCTCCAAGCGCTGGCTCTCCGACGGCTTCGGCAGCATCAACTGGTTCGAGCACACGGCCATCTGCGAGATCTCGCACCACGTCGCGAACCAATACGTGACCGCCCAGTACGACAAAGGCGCCTGGAAGCCGAATCTCGCCGACGTCAAGCCCGACCTCCTGAACGCCGAGTTCGTGCTTTATTTCGGTACCGGCTGCTTCGAGGCCAACTTCGGCCCGACCTACATGGCGCAGAAGGTCACCGATGGACTGGCTTCGGGGCGGCTGAAGATCGCGGTGGCCGATCCCCGCCAGTCCAAAACCGCCAGCGTGTTCAAAAGCTGGAAGTGGCTCCCGGTGAAGCCCGGTGGCGACGGCGCCCTCGCGCTGTCGCTGGCGCGCTGGATCATCGACAATAGCCGCCACGACGCGCGCTTCCTGCGCAACGCCAACAAGGCAGCAGCGAGCGCCGACGGCGAACCGTCCTGGAGTAACGCGACCTGGCTCGTGCGCATCGAAGCCGATGGCCGCCCGGGCGCTTTCCTGAGGGCGAAGGACATTGGGCTGGGAGACGAGCACACCTTCGTGGCCTTGCAGGCGGGCAGTCCGGTTCCGGTCAGGCCTTACGACGACGCGACGCCCGTTGAGGGCGAGCTTCTCGCGGATACGACGATCCAGGGAATTCGGGCCAAGACGGCTTTCCAGCTGCTGTGGGAATCCGCGGCGTCCCGGACGCTGGCGGAGTGGGAGGCGTTGTCGGGGATCGCGCCCGCCGATGTCGAGGCCGTCGGCCGAGAACTCACCGGCCACGGGAAAAAAGCGGGCGTGGAGTCGTACCGCGGAGCAGTCAAGCATACGTACGGCTTCTACAACCAGCAGATGATCCAGGCCCTCAACCTGCTGATCGGAAATCCTGACTGGAAAGGAGGCATGGCTCGCGGCGGCGGCGGGTGGGAATACCTCGGCGGCAGGGACGGGAAACCCTTCCGCTTGAGCGCTCTCCACCCCGACAAGACCCAGGCATTCGGCGTGAAGCTCACGCGCGAAGGGTCGAGGTACGAAGAATCCACGTTGTTCACGGGTTACCCGGCGAAGCGGCCCTGGTACCCCTTCACCGGAAATCTGTTCCAAGAAGTGATCCCCGCGGCCGAGGCCGGATATCCGTATCCCGTGAAGGCGCTCTTCATGCACATGGCCACGCCGGTCTACTCCACGCCGGCGGGCCAGCTCATGATCCCGGTGCTCCGCGACCTCGGCAAGCTCCCTCTGGTCTTCGCCTGCGACATCGTCATCGGCGAGAGCAGCATGTACGCCGACTACGTCTTTCCGGACCTCACCTACCTGGAGCGGTGGGAGAGCATTCCCGGGACCACGCCGGACATCCTCAGCAAGGCAACGCCGATCCGCCAGCCGGTGGCGGCGCCGATTCCCGAAGAGGTGACGGTGTTCGGCGAGCGGATGCCGATCTCGATGGAGGCGATCATGCTGGCCATCGCGGAGCGGCTTGGGCTGTCCGGCTTCGGTCCCGACGGATTCGGGCGCGGCATGCCGCTCAGCCGGTCGGAGCAGTTCTACTTGAAATTGATCGCCAACGTGGCCGCGGGCGACGGGCCCGGCAACGAGGTGCCCGAGGCCGATGCCGCCGAGGTGGAACTGTTCTCCCGCGCACGGCGCCATTTGCCGCCTAGCGTCTGGGACCCCGCCAAGTGGCAGCAGGCCGTCGGCGAGCGCTGGTGGAAAAAGGTGATCTATGTGATGAATCGGGGCGGGCGCTTCGACCCGGCGGCCAGCGCCTTCAAGGGCGAGCAGCTCGCGTCGCGGGTCGGCAGCCTGTTCAACTTGTATCTGGAGCCCATCGCGACGGCCAGGAATTCCATGACCGGGAAGTTTTTCTCCGGCACGCCCATCTACGAGCCTGTGCGCGATGCAATGGGCCGCGATGTGGTGGATGCCGGCTATGATCTCCAGCTCATCACATTCAAGGAGATCACCGCCACGCAGTCCCGGACCGCGGGTGTCTACTGGTCACAGCTTCTGTACCAGCCGGAGAACTTCGTTCTCCTCAACAGTCGGGAGGCCGAGCGCCTGGGCTTGAAGGAGGGAGATCGGGTCCGCCTCAACTCGGCATCGAACCCTCGCGGCGAGTGGGATCTGGGCAACGGCAGGCGCATTCCGCTGGCCGGCAAGGTGAAGCCGATCGAGGGCCTGCGCCCGGGCGTCGTGGCGGTCTCACACCACTACGGGCATTGGGCCTACGGCGCGAGCGACATCGTCGTGGACGGGCGCATCGTGAAAGGGGATCGGCGGCGCGGCACCGGCCTCCAGCCCACCGGAGCCATGCGGGCGGACGAGTACCTGAAAAACGTTACGCTGATCGACCCCATTGGTGGCAGCGCGGCGTTCTTCGATACGCGGGTGCGCCTCGTGCGCGCTTGAGAAAGCGGCCCCAAGCGGGCGGAGGCTCCGCGGGCGCCGGCGAGAGCTCATCGCAGCCATCTGCGGCTGGCATAAGCATCACCCTGAGGCGGCGGCCGAGATCGAGCGCGGGCCGGTGATTCCGACATCGCGGCCGAGCGCATCACTGGATGGAGCTCAGGTTCCGGGATACTTGCGTCCCGCTGATGCGGCTGCGGGGCATTCCCGGCGCCTTGAGCAGCCGCGCCGAATTGAGCGATACGAGCACGTCCGGCAGCGCTTCCGTCGCCGCGGCCAGCACGGGAGTCAATATGCCGATCGAAGCAAGACCCATCGTCACGACGTCCCACGCGATGCCCAGCACGATGTTCTGCCGGATCACCCGGTAGGTGCTGCGGCCCATCCGCAGCGCGGCCGACACTTGGCTCCAGTCGTCGCGCATCAGCGCCACGTGCGCCACCTCCAGGGCCACGTCGCTGCCGACCACGCCCATGGCGATGCCCACGTCGGCCTGCGCGAGCGCCGGAACGTCATTCACGCCGTCGCCGATCATCGCCACGGTGTGTCCCGCCCTTTGCAACGCTTGCACCACGGTAATCTTGTCCTGCGGCAGCAGATTCGCGTGGTACTCCGTGATACCGAGCCTGCTCGCAATCGCCGCAGCGACCCGCTCGTTGTCGCCGGTCAGGAGAATCAGCCGGCGTACGCCCATGTGCTTCATCGCCTCGATGGCCGCAGGCACTTCGTCGCGGATCACGTCAGCCACTGCAACGATGCCTACCGCAGTGCCATTCAGCGCCAGGAAAAGCGCGGTCTTCCCCGCCCGGCCGAGCGCATCGCCGGTCGCCTGTGCATGCACTCAGTGGGATGCGTTCCTCGGCGAGAAATTTCGCGTTTCCGAGCATCACGGCCTTGCCTCCGGCGACACCGCGAATGCCTTGTCCGACGAGGGATTCGAACCGCTCAGGGTCGGGCATCGCGACCTGCTGCGCGGCAGCGTGCGAAAGAATCGCCGAGGCGATGGGATGCTCGGAGTTCTTTTCCAGCGACGCTGCGTACTTCAAGACCTCGGTATCCGCCAGGCCGTTCAGACAGATCATATCCGTGACCTGCGGCTTTCCGAAAGTGACGGTGCCGGTCTTATCCATGACGACGCAATCCACCCGGGCAAGCGTCTCGAGATACAAGCCGCCTTTGCTTTGATCAGAAGGCCGCGCTTGGCGCCGCTGCCCACGCTGGCGATGACGGACAACGGCGTGGCGAGGCCCACCGCGCAGGGGCAGGCGCCGGCTTCGAAAGAAGCCGGAAAATGAGGCCCAGCCTGCAGCGAAGGTTGCTGGCGGACCCAAAACTGCGATCGCTGCCAAAAATTTGAAACAGAGCTCTCGGAGATCGATGACATCGCGCTATACATCCTGCCCGAGCCCGTGGTCCGCTCGCAATCGGTTCGCCAAGTGAAGGCAATTTGGTGCTTCAAGGAGCGCGCCCGGCTCGGCATCGGCCGCGAGAACCTGTGGGAGAAGCTGCGCAAGCTGGGGCCTGCGCGCGCAGCGTCCCGAGCCGCTATGAGCGATCGGCAGGCTCAAGACGAAAGGGATGCGACTGCAGGGTCTCCTCCCAGGCCGCCGGCATTCAGGTAACGCTCACACGCACGGCCAGCGCGGCCAGGGTGAGGAGCAGGACCGGCACGGTGAGCACGATGCCGACCTTGAAGTAATACCCCCACGTGATGGTCGTGCCCTTGCGCGCCAGGACGTGCAGCCAGAGCAGCGTCGCCAGGGAGCCGATCGGCGTGATCTTGGGCCCCAGGTCGCTGCCGACCACATTGGCGTAGACCATGGCCTCCTTCACCGCACCGGTCGCGCTCGAGGCATCGATCGAGAGCGCGCCCACCAGCACCGTCGGCATGTTGTTCATGACCGACGACAGGAAGGCGCTGAGAAACCCGGTGCCGAGCGCGGCTCCCCACACCCCTCCCCGGCCGAAAATGTCGAGCAGTCCCGCCAGATACTCCGTCAGCCCGGCGTTGCGCAGGCCGTACACCACGAGGTACATCCCCAGCGAGAAAATCACGATCTGCCACGGCGCTTCGCGCAGCACCTTGCGGGTGCTGATCACGCGGCCGCGCGCCGCCACGCCGAGGAGCAGCAGCGCGCCGAAGGCCGCGACGGCGCTGACGGGTACGCCCAGCGGTTCGAGGCCGAAAAAGCCGATCAGCAGGAGCACCAGCACCACCCATCCGGCGCGGAACGTGGCAAGGTCGTGTACCGCCTCGCGCGGTTGCTTGAGCTGGGCCACATCGTAGAAGCGCGGAATGCTGCGGCGGAAGTAAAGCAGGAGCGCGGCTGAAGAGGCGGCGATCGCCGCCAGATTGACCGGGACCATCACAAGCGCGTATCTGGCAAAGCCGATCTCGAAGAAGTCGGCCGAGACGATGTTCACCAGGTTCGACACGACCAGAGGCAGACTCGCGGCATCGGCGACGAACCCGGCCGCCATGACGAACGCGATGGTCGCCGTCGGACTGAAACCGAGCGCGAGCAGGATCGCCATCACGATCGGCGTCAGGATGAGCGCGGCGCCGTCGTTGGCGAACAGCGCCGCCACGCTCGCATCGAGCAGCACGATGAGCGCGAACAGAAGCCGCCCGCTGCCGTCGCCCCAGCGCGCGACGTGCAGCGCGGCCCATTCGAAGAATCCCGCCTCATCGAGCAGCAGACTGATGATGATGACGGCAACGAAGGTCGCCGTGGCGTTCCAGACGATCCGCCAGACTGCCGGAATGTCCCCGACATCGACCACGCCCAGAGCAAGCGCGAGAGCGGCGCCGAGAACCGCGCTCCAGCCGATGCCCAGGCCGCGCGGCTGCCAGATGACCAGCACGAGGGTGACGATGAAAATGAGCAGCGCGCTCAGCATCGGTTCAGTTCTTGCGCATGGGGTTGAAGGCATCCGGGTCGCTCGCCAGGCGCCTGATCAGATCGAAGCGCGAGATCATGCCGACCACCCGAGCGTTTTCGATCACCGGCAGGCACTTGATGTTGTGATCCGCCAGCAGGCGGGCGGCCGCGATGACATTGCCGTCGGGAACCGCGGTCAGGACGTCGCGCGTCATCACCTGCCCGGCGGTGCGGCCCTCGGCCTTGTCCGCCTCCGGCGTTCGCCGGCGAAACACGGAGCGGTAGAAGTTTTCCTTCCACACCGATTCGCGCGGCTCGAGCCGCTCGTCGGCTGCACGACGCACCAGATCGCCCTCGGTCACGATGCCGAGGAGGCGCCCTTCGAGATCGGTGACCGGAACACCGTTGATGCGATGGGCGAGCAGCAGGCGCGCGATGTCCTCGACCGGTGTATCGGGACGAACGGTCACGGGATGGGCGGTCATCAGATCGCGGATGAGCATGGGTGTTCTCCTGAGCTACCGGCGGGCGAGCGCCAGCAGGCGTTCGACTCCCACCGGCTCCTCGGCTTGTACCGGTACGAGGGCGATGCGTTTGGCGTGCTTTGTGCGGACGGCATCGATCTGCGCCACTTCCTCACCGGCGCGCCGCTTCAGCAACGGCGATCGTGTGTCGCCGGCGGCCAAACTGTTGTTGATCAGCCAAGCCCACGGCTCGATCCCGGCGCGCCGCAGGTCGCTCTGCAGGCCGACCGCCTCGAATACCGGGGTGGTTTCCGGCAACGTCACGACGATCACCTTGGTGCGCTTCGGGTCCTGCAGTTGCATCAGAGGCGTGGTGAAGTGCAGACCGGTGCCGCCCATCTGGCGTGCGATCTCGCGGTGGTAAGCCCCGTCGCGTCGAGCAGCAGCAGCGTGTGTCCGGTCGGTGCGGTGTCCATCACCACGAACTTTTCACCGGCCTCGCGAATGATGCGCGAGAAGGCCTGGAACACGGCGATTTCCTCGGTGCAGGGCGAGCGCAGATCCTCCTCCAGCAGAGCGCGGCCCTGAGCATCCAGGTGCCTGCCCTTGGTTTCGAGCACGTGTACGCGATAGCGCTCGGTCTCGGCCCGGGGATCGATGCGGCTCACTGCGAGGTGCTCGTGAAAACCGGCGAGCGTCTCGGCCAGATGCGCGGCCGGGTCGGACATGGTCAGATGCACGGGCAGTCCGCGGTCTGCGAGCGCGACGGCGATCGCCGCGGCGAACGTGGTCTTGCCCACGCCGCCCTTGCCCGTGACCATGACCAAGCCGTGGCCGTCGGCGCCAATCGCGTCGACGAGCCCACGCAGGCCGTACGCATCCGGCGTCCACGTAGCCGCGGGGGGAGCCACCGCCGGGGAGGGCTCCGAGCCGAGCAGCCGCCGGAGCGCGTCAGCCCCCACGAGATTGAACGGCTTGAGCGCAAGCTCGTCGCACGGCAGATCACGCAGCGCATCGGGCATCGCGGAAAGGGCCGCGCGTTCGCGGGCCGCGATCGCGGTGGCGAGCGGATCGTCGCCGGCTTCGCCGGGAGGCAGGATGCCGTTGACCACGAGATGCTGCTGCGCGAGGCCGATGGCCGCGAGCTCGTCGTGCGTTCGTGCCGCTTCCTGCAGCGCCGCTCGCTGCGCACGGGCCACCAGGATCAGACGCGTGCGCCGCGGGTCCGCGAGCGCGTCCACCGCCGCCCGGTACTGCGAGCGCTGCTTTTCCAGGCCGGCCAGCGGGCCGAGACACGAAGCATCGCCCTTGCCCGCTTCCAGGAAGCCGCTCCAGGCGCCCGGCAACTGCAGCAGGCGAATCGTGTGGCCGGTCGGCGCCGTGTCGAACACGACGTGATCGAAGTCCGCGAACAACGCGCGCTCGGTCAGGAGCGCGGTGAACTGGTCGAAAGCGGCGATCTCGGTGGTGCAGGCGCCGGAGAGCTGCTCCTCGATTCCCTTGACCACGGTGTCGGGCAGGACGCCGCGCACCGGCCCGGTGATCTGGTCGCGGTACGCCTGCGCCGCGGCCTGCGGATGGATTTCCAGGGCCGACAAGCGCGGCACGGCATCGAGGGACGTGATGCGATTGCCGATCGCGATGCCGAACATCTGGCCGACGTTGGACGCGGGATCGGTGCTCACCAGGAGAACGCGTTTGCCGCCATCGGCAAGTTGAATCGCCGTGGCGCAAGCGATCGAGGTCTTGCCCACCCCGCCCTTGCCGGTGAAGAAGAGGAAACGCGGCGGAGTCTCGAGGAATCTCATGCGCTCAACTCGCGCCGGTTAGCCGCAGCGGCCGCCGCAGCAGCAACCGCCGGCCGGTTTCACTTCGATCGGGCGCCGCTCGATTCCCGCCCAGCGCGCCAGTTCCTCGCGATTCGGGTAACGGCCGGCGAGGGCCACTTCGAGCGGCCTCCGCCGCAGCAACCGCGGGCCGATTTTGCCTCGATCGGGCGCTGCTGGATTCCTGCCCATCGCGCCAGCTCGCCACGACTGGGGTAACGGCCGGCGAGCGCCACTTCCCCATCGACGAGAGTCAGAGGCAGCGCCTCTTGCCCCGAGCGCTCGAGAAATCCCCTTACCGCAGGGGTGCCGGCGAACGCGAGCGGCTGTTGCGCCAGGTTGAAGCGCTCGATTCGGGCGCCGTTCTGCTTGGCCCAGTCCACGTCCGCAGCGAACGTTACGAGATGCTGGGAATCTCTGCGCCGCATACCCCGGTGCTGCAACACAGGGCAGGATCGAATACCTGGATGGTTTTCATGATCTGGTCGCCGCAAAAATGCGTCCAGTTTCCCGGCGATGTCTTGGCGGTGGTCACGTTCCGCCCCTGCCAATCTCGCGCAGCCTGCTCTGCAGCGACAGCCGATCGAGCTTGTCGACCGGCAGGCTCATGAAGATGCGAATCCGGTTGAGGAGGACGCGCGAGACCTCGACCACCGCCTTGCGCTTGTCCGCATCGGAGCCAACCACCGCCGCCGGGTCGGGTACGCCCCAGTGTGCGGTGATCGGCTGGCCGGGCCACACCGGACAGACTTCGCCCGCGGCGTTGTCGCACACCGTGATCACGAAATCGAGCGGCGGCGCGCCGTCCCGCGCGAATTCGTTCCAGTCCTTGCTGCGCAGGCCTTCGGTCGGCATGCGGTTGGCCTTGAGCCACTCGAGCGCGAACGCGTTGATCTCCCCGGTGGGATGGCTGCCGGCGCTGTAGGCGCGGAATTTCGCTCGGCCCACCGATTCGAGGATCGATTCGGCGAGAATGCTCCGGGCGGAATTCCCGGTGCAGAGGAAGAGCACGTTGAACACGTTGACAGTACCTGACATCGGCTCGTCACCCTTTTTCGCGGACGAACTTAATGGAATGGGCCCCGGCCTGCGCCGGGACGACCCGCGAGGCTATGCGCAGCAGGCGCTCTTCGCTTCGGTCGCGGGCGATGCGCTCGACGTGGCGCAGCGCGCGCTCTTCTCGTCTCCGCAGCATCCGTCCTTCGCTTCCTCGCCATAGACCGGCACGCTGCCCAGCGTGTGGAAGCTCTCCCACGGCACGCCGGCGGGATCGGTCACCCAGTACTTGTCCGACCGCGCGTAGCAGCAGCTCACGTTCTTTTCGGTGACGATGGCGCTGTCCGCCGCGGCGAGCTGCCCGTGCAGCGATTAGAGCTCCGCGTCGGAATCGACCTGGAAGCCCAGGTGATTGACGCCCGACGCGCCGCCCCGGCGCGAGATGGCGAAGTTGACGCGCGGATCGTCGAGCATCCACTTGGCGTAGTCGTCCTTGCGCACCGCGGGCTCGGCACCGAACAGCGTCGAGTAGAAGCGGATGCTCTCGGCGAGATCGGATACGGCGACGTGAACGTGAAAGCGTCTTATGCGACTCTCCTCTTGGGTTGAGCGGCGCGGATCTCGCCGGCCCCGGGCCGCGCCGCGGCGCGGCGCGGTATTGACTTCGGCTTGCCACTCGGCGCACACGCGGGTCCGCAGACACCGTCCGCGCGGCAGCAGTTTTCCGTGAGATACGCGACCAGATCGTTCATCGCCTCGAAATCCGCGCGGTAATGGATGAACCGGCTCTCCTGCCGGGCGTGAATCAGTCCGGCGTGCGCAAGCTCCTTCAGGTGGAAGGACAGCGTCGCCGGCGCGAGGTCGAGCGCCTCGGCGATGCGGCCGGGCGTGAGCCCCACGGGCCCGTGCTCGACGAGCAGGCGATAGACCGCAAGCCGCGTCTCCTGCGCCAGCGCGGCGAGCGCCTTGACGGTCGACGATGAATCCATAATTCCAATAATGTGGAAATATTAGACGAATGTCAAGACCCGACCAACGGCGCACCCTTCCGGCAACGCGGGCTCGGGCTATCCCCTGAGCAGCGATTCGCCAGGGCGGACGCGCGAAAAGCGGACGGGAACCGCCTCGCAGGTCAAGCCGCCCGCGCGCAGCCGGACTCGGGTGTGCGTCGACGCAGCGAGGTCGCCCGGCTCGGGGAAGTCGCTCCGATAATGCGCGCCGCGCGAGTTCTCGCGTGCGCGGGCCGCGCAGACGATCGCCCGCGACACCTCGACCAGGCTCGCGAGATTGAGCCAGTCGTGCCAGACGAGATTGAACGCCCGGTCGCGTCCGGCGCGCGGCAGCGCGTAGCGGGCGAGCTCGGCCGCCAGCGCATCGAGCGTGGAAGCGGCCCGCGCGAGCCCGGCCGCGTCGCGCACGATGCCCGCCTCCTCCCACATGGTTGCGTAAAGCCGTTCGCGGATCGCTTCCAGGTCGCTCTCGTCGCCCGCGCGGAATGGCCGCTCCGCGCCGGCAATCGCCGCCTCGACCGCGGTGGCGTCGGGCGCGCGCCATGCGCCCTCGCGCCCGACCCACGCCGCCATCGTTTCGCCGGCAATCCCTCCGAACACGGTCGAATTGGCCACACCGTTGCCGCCCAGGCGATTCGCGCCGTGCACGCCACCGGCATCCTCGCCGGCGACGAACAGACCTGGCAGCTCGCTGGTGCCATCGGGCGCGAACTCCACGCCGCCCATCATGTAATGCGCGGTGGGAACGACTTCGACTTTCCCGCCGGCCAGATCGAAGCCGCAGTCGGCGCAGCGCTCGACCATGCCCTTGAACTGGCGGCGCACGTTGTCCCGCCCGAGATGCGCCATGGAGAGATACACGCCCCCGTGCGGCGTCGTGCGGCCGGCGCGCATCTCGGCGAAGATCGCGCGCGACACGATGTCGCGCGTGGCGCGCTCGGCGCGCGGATCGTAGCGCAGCATGAAGCGCTCGCCGCCGCCGTCGAGCAGATACCCGCCCGCGCCGCGCAAGCCCTCTTCGAGCACGGTGCCCGTCATGCGCGTGTCCGGTCCCGCCAGCAGCCCGGTGGGGTGGAACTGCACCATCTCCAGGTCGCGCAGCGGCAGACCCGCGGCGAGCGCGATGGCCAGGCCGTCGCAGCTCTTGTCGCCGGACGGCGTGTGGAACTTGTACATCGTCGGCCCGCCGCCGGTGGCGAGCAGCACCGCCTTCGCCTGCACGAGAAGGTACTCGCCGGTGCGCATGTCGACGAGCAGCACGGCCGCAACGGCGCCCCCGTCGAGCGCCTTGATCAAGGCGAGCGCGCGGTGCTCCTCGAGGCGCTGGATGCCGCGCGCCCACACCGCCTCGGAGAGCCGGTTCATGATCTCGATGCCGGTCAGATCGCCCTTGTGCACGGTGCGATCGAAGCTCTGCCCGGCGAATGCCTTCTGATGCAGCGTGCCGTCCGGATTGCGATCGAAGAAGCAGCCGAGCTCGTTCTCCAGCTCGTGCACCCGCTCGATCGCACGCGTGACCAGGGTCCAGGCCAGCTCCTGATCGGGGAGCCACGCCCCGCCCTGGATCGTGTCCATGAAATGCCGCTCGACCGAGTCACCGGCGCCGAGCGCGACGTTGTAGCCGCCCTGGACCATGCGCGTGCAGCCGCACTTGCCGAGCAGTCCCTTGACCGCAATGGTGATCGACAGCGCGGGATTCACCCGGTGCGCGTGCAGCGCGGCGAACAGCCCCGCGCCGCCCGCGCCGAGGATCAGGATCTCGGTCTGGAGCGTGCGCACGGGCTAGAGCTTTACCGCAAGGACGCGAAGAAGGCAAAGAGGGACTCGCCGCGGCGGGCCTGTCTTCGTCGCCCCCTTTGCGTCTCTGCGGTGAGGCTCTTGGCCTTCTGCCGCTTCGCGGGAAGAGGTCAACGCGCTTTCACGCCGAGCGCAGCCAGCGCGACCGCGCGCTTCGAGCGCGCGTCGGCGTCGACCGCGGCGTAGATGCTCCCGCCGTGGCTGTCCATCGCCACGCGCAACGGCCCGAAACCGCGCACGCGGAAACGCCACAGGCTTTCCGGATGCAGATCGTCGAGGTCGACGTCCTCGATCGCCTCGACCCAGGTCGTCTCCAGCGCCGCGGTGCCGCCGATGATCGCGAGATACGCGCCGCCCAGCTCCGCGAAGGCGGCGAGCGAGCCCGGCCCCAGTCCTCCCTTGCCGATGAGCAAACGCACGCCGCAACGCGCGAGCAGCGGCCCCGTGAAGCGCTCCATGCGTGCCGAGGTCGTCGTGCCGATGCACACCGGCGCGTAGCCGGTCGGAAATTCCGCCGACGGCGCGACCTTGCGCACGTTGGGCGCGGTATGGATGACCGCGTGGCCGGCGAGATCGAAGCGCGTGGCGCGGCCCCGGTCGAAGAGCGCGATCTGGGTGGCGTCGCGGATGCCGAAGAGCGTTCCCTGCAGCGTCACCGTATCGTCGACGGCGAGCGCGCGCACCTGCGCTTCGGTGATGGGCGGCCTGAGCTCGTGGTGCGCCATGACCGGCTAGAACGCGTAGCGCACGCCGTCGGGCGTGAGGGTCGCGCTCGCCCGGCGCGCCGAGTGGCATTGCATGTTCACCGCCACCGGATTCATGGTGATGTGCGTCGCGGCGAGCTCGACGTGCACCGCGAACGCGGTCGCATCGCCGCCCAGGCCCTGCGGCCCCACACCGAGCAGATTCACCGCGGCGGTGAGCTCTTCTTCTAGCCGGGCGCCCTCGGGGTCCGCGCAATGCGTGCCCAGCGGCCGGATCGCGGCGCGCTTGGCGAGATGCACGCACAGATCCGCGGTGCCGCCCACACCGACGCCGACAATCGTCGGCGGGCACGTCTTGCCGCCGGCGTCGAGCACGCAATCCACCACGAAGGTCTTGACCGCGTCGGTGCCGTCGGCGGGGACCGCCATCTTCAGCCACGAATTGTTTTCCGAGCCGCTGCCCTTGGGGATCATCTCGATGCGCAGACCCTCGAAATCGTCGGCGACGTCGAGGTCGATCACCGGCACCTCGATGCCGCAGGAGCTCTGCTCGTTCTTCCGGGTGAGCGGGTGCACGATCGACGAGCGCAGGGGGTGCTCGCGGGTGGCCCGCTCGCAGCCGCGGCGGATCGCCGCCTTGAGCGCAACCCCGTCGTCCGCGCTGAGCTCGACGCCGCGGCCGATGGTCACGTTGTAGATCGGAATGCCCGTGTCCTGACAGAGGAGGTTTTCGGTCTGCTCGGCCACGGCGATGTTCCGGATCATCGTCCCGAGCACGCTCTTCGCGCTCGCCACGGTCTCGCGCGCGGCGAGCGCTTCGAAGCCGGCCTTGACGTCGTCGGGCAGGATCTTGAGCGCGCGGATGTAGAGCTCCTTCGAGGCTTCTTCGATCGCGTGCGGGTCGATGCGCATCGGCGAGCCTCAGAGAAGGTTCAATGCGAATGCCAGCGCGGAGAACGCCGCGACGCCGCCCGCGGCGGCGATCAGCGCCTTTTGCGCTTCGCTGCGCCAGCCGACGAACTCGACGAACAGCAGCCGCAGGCCGCCGGTAAGGTGCGCGGCGAGCGCAAACACCAGCGCGATCTCGGAAGCCTGGACGGCGGGCGCTTGCGTCCACCGCAGGAACGCGTCCAGCGCCGCTTCGCCCTTGAGCGCCTGCGCGAGGGCGAAGAAGTGCAGCGGGAGAAACAGCGCCAGCGCGAGGCCCGAGACGCGGTGGACGAGGAACGCCCAGTACGCGGTGTGACCGCGGTTGCGCCACGCGAGCGTCCTCATAGCGTCACCGCCACGACCGCGCTCGCGCCGAGGGCGAGCAGCGCTGCGCCGACCGTCGCGCACGTCGCATCGGCCGCGCGACCGCGCCAGCCGAGCCACTCGGCCGCGACCGTGCGCAGCCCGATCGGCGCGTGGATCGAGGCCGCGACCACGAACACGGCGTAGAACGCGGCCCAGAGAGCGCTGCCGCGCGTGCGGCCCAGGATCTCGGCCGCCGAAAGCCCGCCGCGAACGGCGAGGATGATCGTCGCCAGATGCACGGCGACGCACAGCGCGAGCACCGCCGCGCTCGCGCGCTGCGCGAGCCACAGCCGCGTTTCGGCGCGTGCGCTCATGGAAGGCCTTGGGGCGGCCCTGCGGCGCTCACAGCTCGCCCCGGAGCGCCGAGAGCGCCGTGGCGCGCTTCAGTCCCGCGATCGAAGCGGTCGGTGCGAGCTGCTTCGGGCAGCGCTCGGTGCAGGATTGCTGGGTGTGACAGGCGTGACAGCCGGCATCGCCGGCCACTGCCGCGAGCCTCTCGGCGCGCGCGCCGTCGCGCGCGTCGTTCAGGAGCGTCCAGGCGCGGTTGAGCGCCGCGGGTCCCAGGTAGTCGCGGTTCCAGCCGACCACATCGCAGGCGGCGTAGCACACGCCGCAGCCGATGCACTCGATCGCCGCGTCGATCGCGCGCCGGGCGGGCGAATCGGGCTCGATGCGGGCGAACTCGTCATGGCGAGTCCGGGTCGGGACGAACTCACCCCGGGCGCGTGCCCACTTGTCGAAGAACTCGCGCATGTCGGTGACCAGGTCGCGCACGATCGGCAGATGCGCGAGCGGTGCGATCTCCAATGTGCCGTCGCGCGCCACCTTGGCGACATGAGTGCGGCAGGTCCAGCGCGGCCGTCCGTTGACCGTCATCGCGCACGAGCCGCACATGCCAACACGACAGGCGAAGCGATAGGCGAGCGTGGGATCGAGCCGGCGCTGGATGTAGCTCACCACGTCAAGCACGGTTTGCGCGTCTCGCCGCGGGACCGGGAAATTCTGGAACCGCCCGTCGGCGTCGCCGCGCCAGACCTTAACTTCGAGCGTGCCGCTCATGTTCGAGGATCGCCGTGGTAAAGCCTGACCGTGTGTCGGGCCTCGGCGAAAAAGAGCCACCGTTCGACCAACAGCCCTATGATACAGGAGAGCGCGGCGGCGAGCGCGGGCTGCCACCGGCGTGTGCCGGCGAAAAGCCACAGCAGCGGCAGGCCGAAGCCCAACGCGAGCGCCAGCGCGCGCAGGAGGCTCGCGTGTCGCCGGGCCAGCACGAAGCCGAATTCGTCGGTGAGAAAGGTCCCGCGCGAGTGACCGACGTCGAGCAGGCGGGCCTCTCCCAGCGGCGTCGCGCCAGGGCCCCGCACACCCTGATCGACGCCGATCGCACGGGCGAGTGTCGCGGGCGCGCCGTGCCCGATCGCGTACCAATAGGCGAGCTTGGCGGCCAGCGAGGCGAGCCCGAGCACGCCGGCCGCGATCAGCAGCGCGTCCGGCGCCGCCGCGTACGCGCTCGCCGTCGCGGCGAGCAGCAGCGCACCCGACCAGTGGCCGAGCAGGAGATAGTTCACCGGCGTCCAGGACGTATGCCACTGCCGGATCGGCTTGAGGCTGGCATAGATCATCGCCGTGCAGACGAGCACCGTCCAGGCGAGCAACGCAGTGACGAGCGCCAGCGAGGCACGGCGCGCGCCGGACCCGCCCCCGGCGACGAGCGCGATGTAGGGCCCACCGAGCGCAAAGAGCGCCACGGCGAACACCGCTTCGCGCGACAGCCACGAGGTCCGGAAGCGCGCGAACGATCGCCAGGCGTTCTTCGGATTGGCGAGGTGCAGCGTCGAAGAGGCGAGCCCGACGGCGAAGAGCGCCAAGCCGAGCAGTGCGGCGCGCCACAACGCCTGCGGTGGCAAAGCGCCTGGAGCGAGGAGGTCGGTCAGCGCGGCGAGCGCGAGCAATCCCAATCCTGCTCCGGAGCTGACGGTGAAGAAGATGATGCTGAGCGCGGGTTTCATCGCCCGCGCCTCGGCATCGCCGGCCCGCTCCTCACCGTCGAATCGCCGGGCCCGCCAGCGCGGCGAGCCCGCGCTCGACGAGCGCCTTCGCCTCGTCCGGACCGATGACGCTCTTCGGCTGCCGCGGCGGCAGATAGCGGTTGACGGGAGCGTAGCCCAGCTCGGGCATGAGCCCGAACCCGCCGCGCTCGGCGGTGAGGCGCGAGACCTCGGAGTCGGGATCGTCGAAGTCGCCGAACAGGCGCGCGTGCGTCGGGCACGCCAGCACGCACGCCGGCTGCCGATCCTCGGGGGCCAGCAGCTCGTCGTAGATGCGATCCACGCACAGCGTGCACTTCTTCATCGTGCCGGGAACGGTGTCGAGCTCGCGCGCGCCGTACGGGCACGCCCACGCGCACAGATTGCACCCCATGCACTTGTCCTGATCGACGAGCACGATGCCGTCGGCGCGCTTGTAGGAGGCGCCGGTCGGGCAGACGGTAACGCAATCCGCTTGAGCGCAATGCATGCACGAGAGCGGAAAGTTCACCGTCTTGCTCGCCGGATAGTCGCCCACTTCGTAGTGGCGCACGCGGTTGAACCACACGCCGGACGGCTCGGCGCCGAAGGGATCGTAATCCGATAGCGCGCCGCTCACTTTCGAGGAGGCGTTCCATTCCTTGCAGGCGGTGGCGCAGGCATGACAACCCACGCAGGTGTCGAGATCGATCACAAGCCCCAGCTTCATCGCGCCCTCACGTGTGGTAGCGCCAGATGCGCGGCCGGTGACGTGAAAGGCCCGGCAGCGGCTTCGCGGCCGGGAACACGGGCCAGATCCCGGTCTCGCCCGGCGCGCACTTGGTGACCTTGACGCGCAGATCGAACCACGCGGCCTGGCCGGTCACCGGATCGGAGTTGGTGAGCCTGCGCTCGTCGGCGGCCTTCGCCGGCAGGAGCTCCGAGATGAGATGGTTCAGCAGAAACCCCGCCGTCGCCTCTGGCGCATCGGCCGAGAGCCCCCACGTGCCGGCCTGCTTGCCGACCGCGTTCCAGGTCCACACCGTGTGCGCTTCCACGCCCTGCATCGTTCGCAACTGGCAGCGGATCCTGCCGTGATGCGAGGCGACCCACACCCAGTCGTCATCCGCCAGCCCGAGCTCCCGCGCGGTAGCGCGGTTCATGTACAGGCGGTTCTCGGCGAGGAGCTGGCGCAGCCAGGCGTTCTGCGCGTCCCAGGAGTGATACATCATCATCGGGCGCTGGGTGATCGCGTGCAGCGGATACTCCTCGCCGATGGTGCGGTCGCGCGGCGCGCCGAGCGCGCGCTCGGCGCGCTCGCCTTCGAGCGGGGGATACCAGAACGGCAGCGGATCGAAATACTTCGCCAACCGCTCGCAATCGACAGGCGAGCTCGGCTGCGGACCGTCGTAGAGCCGCTGCCCGGCCAGGCGGAAGTTCTGCAGCGGCTCCGAATACATCTGCAGGATCACCTGCACCGGCGGGTCGCCGAAGAGCGCGTGCTCGTGCGCGAACTCGAGGTAGTCCTTGTTCGCGTAACGGTAGTAGCGCATGTTCTCCGGCCAGGGGTAGGTGAAGAAGCACTGGTTCTCGATGTAGCGCTCCCATTGCTTCGGGTTGGGCTCGCCGCGCAGCGACTTCTCCCCGTCCCTGCCCCGCCAGCCGGCGAGAAATCCCACGCCCGGAGCCCTCTCGTAGTTGACGATGAAGTCCTGGTAGTCCTTGAACTTGCGCGAGCCGTCGGCGTTGGTGAACGCGGGAAACGCGAGTCGCGACGCAAGCTCGACCAGCACCTCCTGCCACGGCCGCACGTCGCGGTCCGGCTCGACCACCGGTTGCCGAATCGAATCCGCCGCCGCGTCCGGCTCCGAGATCGGCCGGTCGAGCAGCGACATCACATCGTAGCGTTCGAGGTAGGTCGTATCCGGCAGCACCAGATCGGCGAGGCTCACCGTCTCGGAATGGAACGCATCGACGACGACCAGAAACGGGATCGCGTACTCTGCGCCCTTGTCCTTCTTCACCAGCATGTCGCGCACTTGCGCCGTGTTCATGGTCGAGTTCCACGCCATGTTGGCCATGAACAGGAGCAGGGTATCGATCGGGTACGGATCGCGGTCGACCGCGTTGGTGATGACCATGTGCATCAGGCCTTGCGCGGCGAGCGGCGACTCCCATGAAAACGCGCGGTCGATGCGAAGCGGCTTGCCCTGTGCGTCAATCACCAGCTCCTCGGGCCGCGTCGGGTAGCCGTACGGCAAGTCGTTGAGCGGCGTGTCCGGCGCGAAGATCACCGCGGGATCGTTCTCGGGCAGGTGGCGCCTCGGGATGCGGCGCGGGTACGGTGCGCGGGCGCGGAAGCTGCCCGGCCCGTCGAGCGCGCCCAGCAGCATCTGCAGCACGTGCAGCGCCCGACAGGTATGGAAGCCGTTGGAATGCGCGGAGATGCCGCGCATCGCGTGCATCGCCACCGGCCGGCCGATCACCTTGTCGTGGGTGCGGCCGTGCATGTCGGTCCAGCGGATCGGCAACTCGACCGCCTCGTTGAAGGCGACGTGCGCCATCTCCAGCGCGAGGCGCTCGATCGTCTCCGCGGGCACGCCGCATTCGGAGGCGACCCTCTGCGGCGCGTAGCGATCGTCGAGGTAGCGCTCGGTCGCGAGCGAGAACACGGTCTTGGCCCGCCGCCCGTCGGGCAAATCGACGGTGGCGAGCAGCGCCGGCGCGATGTCGGGAAGCTCGCCGTTGGCAAAGCGGCGCGCCTCCTGATCCCAGATCAGCGGATGGCCCTCGGCGTCGCGCGCGAACAGCCCGTCGCCGGGCATGCCGGGTGTTTGCACCACGAGCCACGGCGCGTTGGTGTACTTGATCAGGAATTCCCAGTCGATCAAGCCTCGCTTGAGCAGCACGTGCACGAGCGAGAGCGCGAGCAGGCCGTCAGTGCCGGGGCGGATCGGCACCCATTCGTCGGCGATCGCCGAGTAGCCCGTGCGCACCGGGTTGATGGAAACGAACTTCGCACCGCGAGCCTTCAACTTGCCCAGGCCGATCTTGAGCGGGTTCGACGAGTGATCTTCGGCCACGCCCCACAGCAGGAAATACTTCGCATGGTCCCAGTCGGCGGTGCCGAATTCCCAGAAGGCATAGCCAATCGAATAGAGGCCGGCGACCGCCATGTTCACCGAGCAGAACCCGCCGTGTGCGGCCCAATTCGGCGTGCCGAACTGCTGCGCCCACAGACTCGTGAGCGCCTGCATCTGATCGCGCCCGGTGAAGAACGCGAGCTTGGTCGGGTCGGTCGAGCGGATCTTCTTGAGCCGCCGGGTCAGGATGGCGAGCGCTTCGTCCCACTCGATCTCGACGAACTCGCCTGCGCCGCGCTCGGTCCCGGGCCGGCGCATCAGCGGCTTGCGCAATCGCGCGGGCGAATACTGCTTCATGATTCCGGAGGCGCCTTTGGCGCAGAGCACGCCCTGGTTCACCGGATGATTGCGATTGCCCTGGATGAACCGGATCTTGCCGCCTTGCAGCGTCACCTTGATGCCGCAGCGGCACGCGCACATGTAGCAGGTGGTGAACTTGGTTTGCTGCCGCGAGTGGTCGTCGAGGGGAATCGCGCGGGACATGAGCGAAGCCGATCAGGCGGCGGGAGCCGCGAAGCGAAGCCCAACCATTTGAATTGCTACTCTACCATTCCCGGTAGACCCGTTCGCGCCTTGCCGCGCTCGCGCATCGCCGTCATCCGGGGCCCGACTAGCAGGCTACGCAACGTCCAGCAAGCGCAGACGCTGCACTTTTCCCGAGGGTCCCTTCGGCAGCGCTTGGACGAGACGCAATAGCCGCGGCGTCTTGTACGCTCCGAGGTGGGCGATGCAGTGCGCGCGCAGCTCGCTCTCGTCGCAATGCGCGCCCGGCTTGAGCACGACGCAGGCGAGGATGTCCTGGCCGTAGCTCGGGTCGGGAATCCCCACCGCCGCCGCCTCGAGCACCGCGGGGTGGCGCATGAGCGCTTCGTCGATCTCTCGCGGCGCAATGTTCTCGCCGCCCTTGATGATCAGCTCCTTGAGCCGGCCGGTGATGAAATAGAAGCCGTCGCCGTCGCGATGGCCGAGGTCGCCGGTCGCAAGCCAGCCGTCGGGCGACAGAACCTGTGCCGTGCGCTGCGCATCCCGGTAATAGCCCGCCATGACGCTTTCGCCGCGCAGTTGAATCTCGCCCTGTTCGCCGACACCGAGCAGCGTACCGTCGGGGGCGACCACGCGCGCCTCGACGCCGAGCGGCAGTCCGGCCGATCCGTACTTCCTGCGCTTCGGATCGAGCGGATTCGCAAACGCGATCGACGCGGTCTCGGTCAGGCCCATCGCCTCGATCACCGAAACGCCGAAGCGGCGCTCGAACGCCTGATGCTGCTCGGGCGGCAGCGGCGCCGAGGCGCAGCGTCCGAAGCGGATGTTGCGGCACGCGGCCGCCTGACCCGGCGTGAGGTCCGGACCGTTCAGGAGATAGGCGATGATCGTCGGCACCATGTTGAGCCAGGTGGGACGGTAGCGCTCGGCGAGCGGCCACCACTGCGAGGCGCTGAACCGGTGTGGCATGACGATGCTTCCGCCCGACACGACCGGGGCGATGGTCGCCACGCACTGGCCGTTGATGTGATAGAGCGGCAGCGACGAGAGCACCCGATCGGTGTCGCTCAGCGCCTGCGCCGCGGCGACGGCGCGGCCTGCGTGGATCATGTTCCGGTGCGACAGCAACGCGCCCTTGGGCTCGCCGGTGGTGCCCGAGGTGTACATCAGCATCGCCGGCGTGTCCTCGGTCACGGTCGCGAGCGCAACAGTCGCAGGATCCGGCAGGTCGAGCCGATCCGGATCGGTCGAGCGCAGCACGAGGTCGCTGCGCTCGAGCGCTCGGAGCGCCTCGAGCCGCGCGACGAACTGCGGCGCCGCGAAGACGACTCGTGTGCGGGAGTGCGCCAGCGTGTAGGCGAGCTGACTGTCCTGGGCGATCAGATTGACCGGTGAGACCACATAGCCCGCGTACATCGCACCGAGCAGCACCGAGGCCGCGGCGACGCCGTTGGGCAGCATGAAGGAGACGACGGATCCCGGCGGGATGCCCTCTTGCGCCAGATACGCGCCCACGGCAGCGCCGCAGCGGGCGAGATCGCGGTAGGTCAAGGCGGTGGCGGGCTCCGGCGCGAGCACGCACGGCGCGTCGGGCCGCGCCGCGGCCTGAGCGTCGATCGCCTCGCGGACGGTACGCATCGACCGCCGGGCTTTAGGGAACCTCTGAAATACCTTCGCGCGGTTGCGACGGCCGCGTTTCGGGATGGGATACCTCATTGGCCAATGAGGCAACGAGCGACGTGTACGACAGCGTACACGAGCGAAGCTGCGACAAAGTAGACCGCCCGAAACGCGGCCGTCCCTCCGGGCTGCGGCAAAATGCGGCGCCTGCTTCGCCGCCCTCCTCGGCAATAGGATGAACTATTCCCTTCGTCGGGCGTCTCGCATTCATCCGCATTTTGCTCGCAGCGCAATCCACGTGGGGGTATTTCAGAGGTTCCTTAGCCGGGCCTGCGCCCTGCGCTGCGGCCGTATTTCCGCAGGTAGGTGCCGAAGAGCTCCTCTTCGCTCGGCTCGTGCACCCGCTCCGGAGCCAGCGGCCGCACGACCCGCGTGATATTGAGGAAGTGCCGATAGTTGAGGTTGTCGGAGATGCTGTTGCGGCCCCAGGTGCCGCAGCCCATCGACAGCGAGAATTCGAGCGCGTTGTCGAAGCTCCCGCCGGTGGCGAAACAGTGCGCCTGATTGACGATCACCCGGCACACCGGCAGCGTCAGCCCGAGATCGACCGCGCGCTGCTCGATTCGCGAGTGCAACCCGATCGAATGGCCCGCGCCCTGGTAGCCGAGCAAGCGCTCGGCCAGCGCCGCGGCCGCCGCAAAGTCGGCCACGCGATAGAACGCCAGCACGGGGGAGAGCTTCTCGCCGGAGAATGGGTGCTCGGGGCCCACCCCCGTTTCCTCGACGATCAGGAAGCCTGCGTTGCGAACGGCCTCGCGCGAGAGCCCGGCACGCAAGGCGATCGCCGCTGCGTCCTGGGCGACGAAGCTCGGCGCCGGCCGCGCGTCGACGAACATCGCCCGCTCGAGCTCAAGCGCCTCGGCGTGCTCGAGCACGGCGCCGCCGGCGGCCGTCAGCGCCGCGAGCAGCGGCTCGGCGATTCCCGCCACCGCGATCACGCTGTTCTCCGACGAGCAGCTCGTCGCGTTGTCGAACATCTTGGAGCGGGCGATCTTGTCCGCGGCGTCGGCGAGATCGGCGGTCTCGTCGACGATCACCGCGACGTTGCCCGCGCCCACGCCGATCGCCGGCGTGCCGCTCGCATACGCAGCGCGGACGTTGGTCTGCGAGCCGGTCGCGACGACCAGGTCCGCCTGCCGCATCAGCTCGTTGGTCATCTCCCGGGTCACGGGCGCGGGCAGCGCCTGCACCAGGTCGCGCGCCACGCCCACGCGCTCGAGCTCGGCGTGGACGTAGCTGAGCAGGAGCGAGAGCGTCGACGCACCTTTGGGCGAGGGCGCGACGATGATCGCGTTGCGGCCCTTGAGCGCGTTGATGATGTTGTTCGCGGGGGTGGCCGCGGGATTGGTCGAGGGGGTGATCGCGCCGACCACACCGACGGGGCGGGCGATCTCGAGCAGTCCCCGGTCGGGGTCCTCGGCGATGATGCCGACCGACTTGGCCCGGGCAAGGTCGCGCAGCAAGCCCATCGTCTTGCGCCGGTTCTTGGCGATCTTGTCCGCGACGTTGCCGAGCCCGGTGTCCTCGACCGCCACTTCGGCGAGCGCACGGTTGTGCTCCGGATCGACGATCGCCCAGCCCACGGCGGTGACGACCTCGTCGACCTCCTCCTGCGTGGCTGCAGCGAACGCGCCTAGCGCCGCACGCGCCCGCGCGACCAAGCCGGCGACGATCGTCGCGGCGTCGCCGATCAGCGGGAAGCGATCCTTGCCGCCCATGTCAATCGCTACGCTGCCGTCGACTTGTACTTCGCCAAGTGCCGCGTCGGCAGCGCGAGCGCGTCGCGCCGGAACGGATCGCCCAGCTCGCGCGTGACTATCATCTCCAGCACGGTCGTCTTGCCCTCGCTCTGCGCTTTCGCCGCCGCGCGCAGCGCCGGCCCGACCTCGGAGACCTTCTCGACGCGTTGTCCTTCGGCGCCCATCGCCTTGGCCACCGCGGCCCACGAGGGCTGCTTGTCGAGGTTCACGCCGACGAAGCGGCGGGCGTAGAAGTCGACGTGGTTCTTCTTCTCCGCGCCCCATTGGCCGTTGTTGAACACCACCGCGGTGACGGGAATGCCCTCGCGCACGCAGGTCTGGAGCTCGCCGAAGCTCATGCCCCAGGCACCGTCGCCGACGTAGGCGATCGCCGGCCGGTCAGGGGCGGCGACCTTGGCGCCGATCAGCGTCGGAAAGGCGTAGCCGCAGTTGCCGTAGCTCATCGCCGCGAGCATCGAGCGCGGCCGCTCGAAGCGCAGGTACGAATTTGCCACCGAGCAGATGTTGCCGATGTCGGTCGACACCATCGCGCCGGGCGGCATCGCCCGCTCGAGCTCGCGCAGCATCTGCCGCGGATGCATGGAGCTCGAGCTCTTCGCGACCTCGAGCGACCACGGATCGGTCTCGTGCGTCCAGCCGTCGAGCTCGGCCTCCCACGCAGCCTTCTCGCTGCGGATCGTGGCGAGCCGCGCTTCCTTGGTGGCGTGGCAGGCGAGCGATTTGCCTTCGAGCCCCGCCAGCAGCGCGAGTGCGGCGGCCTTGGCGTCGCCGCAGATGCCCACCGCGATCGGCTTCACCAGCCCGAGCATCGTCGGGTCGGCGTCGATCTGCACGATCTTCGCCTCCTTCGGCCAGTAGTCGAGCCCGTGCTGCGGCAGCGTCCCGAACGGACCCAGGCGCGTGCCCAGCGCCAGCACCACGTCGGCCTTGGCGATGAGCTTCATCGCCGCCTTCGAGCCCTGATAGCCGAGCGGTCCGCACCACAGCGGATGCGACGCGGGAAACGAATCGTTGTGCAGGTACGAATTGCACACCGGCGCCTGCAGCAGCTCGGCCAGGCGGATCGCCTCGGCTTGGGCCTCGGCCATGATCACGCCGCCGCCGCACAGGATCACGGGAAAGCGCGCGCCGGCGAGCAGCTCCGCCGCCTCACGCAGCGCCTGCTCGCCGCCCGCGCCGCGCTCGACCGCGACCGGACGCGGGATCTCGCACTCGATGTCGCCGTAGAAGAAGTCGCGCGGGATGTTGAGCTGCGCGGGCCCCATCTCGAGGCGCGCGCGGTCGAACGCGCGCGAAGTGAGCTCGGCCATGCGCGCTTTGTTGTTGACGTGCGCCTGGAACTTGGTGATCCGGGAGAAGATCGGGAGCTGCTCGGTCTCCTGGAAGCCGCCCAGCCCCAGCGTCATCGAGCCGGTTTCTGGCGTCACGACGACGACCGGCGAGTGGGCCCAGTACGCGGCAGCGGTCGAGGTCACGAAGTTGGTGACCCCGGGCCCGTTCTGCGCGATACACACGCCGTGGCGCCCGGAGGTGCGCGCATAACCGTCGGCCATGTGACCCGCGCCCTGCTCGTGCGCCACCGAGATGAAGCGGATGCCCGCAAGCGCAAAGAGATCGAGGGCGTCCATGTACGCGGAGCCCACGATTCCGAACACGTCCTTCACGCCTTGCGCGACGAGCGTCTCGACGAATGCTTCCGACGGCGTCATCTTCTGCTTGCCGGAGGTCGCTAGATTTCGGGTTTCGGTCATGGTGTTCATGGCGGTGTCCTGCTCGGGATTCTTGAACGAAGGACATTGTCGCCCTCGGACCGCAGCCGCGCTAGGGCCAGCGCAATCGAGAGGGTGGAGCCAGGATCCTCGTCGCCCCGGCGCCGGCCAATCCACATTCCAGAGTCATCGCGGCGGAGGCCGGGACTCACATCGACCTGACCGGATCTCAAACAGCGTGGGCCCCGGCCGCAGCCTGCCCCGGCATGCTTTAAGCCGGGGCCGGGACGAGAAAACAGCGGCCTCCTCGCATGCTCGTTGCGAGTCGGTTGCGTCGCGCGTCGGCCGCAGCGTCGACTCGCGGACGCTCGACCCCCACGCGCTGCGCAAGCGGGGCGGCCGGCGAGGCGGAGCGAGGCTCCACGAGCGTAAGCGAGCGGAGGCGACCCGAGCCGGACGCGAGGGCCGACGACCCAACGCCAGAAGTTCACGCGCGGGTGGCGGAGGCCCCTCTCGCTGCTCGCGCCGCTACGTCACCGCTTCCGGCGCGATGTACTCGTAACCCAGCGCGTCGGCGACCGGCTTACAGGTCACCTTGCCGAAGGCGATGTTGAGGCCGTTCCGGAGATGCCGATCGTCGCTGAGCGCTTTCTGCCAGCCTTTGTCGGCAAGCGCGAGCACGAACGGCAGCGTCGCATTGTTCAGCGCGAAGGTCGATGTGCGCGGAACCCCTCCCGGCATGTTCGCCACGCAATAGTGGGTGACCCCGTCGACGACGTACACCGGGTCGGCGTGGGTGGTCGGGCGCGAGGTCTCGAAGCAGCCGCCCTGGTCGATCGCCACGTCGACGACGACCGAGCCGGGCTTCATCCGAGCTATGAGCTGACGGGAGACGAGCTTGGGCGCCGAGGCGCCCGGGATGAGCACGCCGCCGATGACCAGATCGGCGCTGCTGACGTGGCGCTCCACCGCATCGCGGGTCGAATACACGGTGTTGAGCGGCCGGCCAAATTGCCGCCACAGCGCGCGCAACACCTCGACGTTGCGGTCGAGCACCCAGACCTCCGCGCCCATTCCCAGGGCGATGTGGCAGGCATGCGAGCCGACCACACCGCCGCCCAAGATCACCACCTTGGCCGGATCCACACCCGGAACACCGCCAAGCAATATCCCAGGACCGCCGTGCGGCTTTTCCAGGTAATACGCCCCGGCCTGGACCGCCATGCGGCCGGCGACCTCCGACATCGGCGCGAGCAGCGGCAGCCCGCCGGAGGGCGAGCTCACCGTCTCGTAGGCGATGCACACCGCACCGCTCGCGACGAGATCCTTGGCCTGTTCCGGGTCCGGCGCGAGATGCAGATAGGTGAACAGCACCTGCCCTTCGCGCAAGCTGCGGCGCTCGACCGCCTGCGGCTCCTTGACCTTGACGATCATGTCGGCGCGGGCGAACACCTCCTCGGCGCTCGCGACGATCGCTGCGCCGGCGCGCCGGTACGCGTCGTCGTCCATGCCGATCCCCTGGCCCGCGTTGCGCTCGACGAGGACCTCGTGCCCGTGGTGGACCGCCTCGCGCACGCTCCCGGGCGTGAGCCCCACACGGTTTTCGAGCACCTTGATTTCCTTTGGAACGCCGATGCGCATGGCTCACCTCCGGTTCGAGCGCAAAGGTAACCCGAAGCGAGCCGATTCACCAAGCGCATCGATCGCGTAGGGTCATAAACGCAGGCTAAGGCCGCCATCATAATAAACAAATTGCATTGAGCTTTGCTCATTCATAATATTTGACCGTTCTATCCCATTCGGACAACCACGCGGGCCAGGGTGGCCTCGCGTCTAAAGGAGCAGCGCATGAAAACCGTAGGTCAGAAACTGGAACCGTTCAACGTGGTCGGCGTAAAGCCCGGCTTCAACCGGCACGAGGAAGGCGGCGAATCGGCGTTCGCGCCGCTCGACGAGAAGTCGTTCCCGGGCAAGTGGAAGGTCATCTACTTCTACCCGAAGGACTTCACCTTCGTCTGCCCCACCGAGATCGTCGGCTTCGCCAAGCTTGCCAAGGAGTTCGAGGACCGCGAGGCGGTCGTCATCGGCGGGTCGACCGACAACGAGTTCTCGAAGCTCGGCTGGCGCCGCGATCACGCCGAGCTGAAAAGCCTCAACCAATGGCAGTTCGCCGACGTCACCGGGTCGCTCGTCGATCAGCTCGGCGTGCGCGACCCGAAGGAAGGTGTCGCGTTGCGGGCGACGTTCATCGTCGATCCTGACAACGTGATCCAGCACGTGTCGGTCAACAACCTCAACGTCGGCCGCAGCCCGGAGGAGGTGCTACGCATCCTCGACGGCTTGCAGACCGACGAGCTGTGTCCGTGCAACCGGGCGGTCGGAGGCTCGACACTGTAAAGCGGTGTCATCCCGGCGAAGGCCGGGATCCAAGTTTCAGCGCAAATTGGGCCCCGGCCTACGCCGGGGCGACAACAGCGCATGGTCGCTCTTCCGAAACCAAGGAAACCTCATCATGGACTTGCAAGCCATCAAGGATGCCATCCCCGACTACGCCAAGGATCTGCGGCTCAACCTCGACGCGGTGATCAACCGCTCGAGCCTGGCCCCGCAGCACGCTGCGGGCGCGGCGCTCGCGGCCGCGTTCGCAGCGAGGTCGTCCGCGCTGGTCGCCGCGCTGCGAGACGACGACTCGCTCGACCCGGCGCACCGTCACGCCGCCCTGAGCGCGGCCGCGCTCATGGGCATGAACAACGTCTGGTATCCGTTCGTCGAGATGGCGGCCGACCCGGAGTTGAAGGCGCTGCGGCCGGAGCTGCGCATGAACGCCTACGCCAACCACGGGGGCGTCGATCGGACGAGCTTCGAGCTGTATGCGCTCGCCGCGTCGGTCGTCGGCAGGTGCGAGTTCTGCATCGAATCGCACTACCGTCTCCTGCGCGAGAACGGCCTGACGACGCAGCAACGGCGCGACGTGGGCCGGATCGCTGCGGTGGTCAACGCGGTGGCGCAGGTGCTCGTTGCCGAGACCGTAACCGCACCTGAGAGTGTTGCGGCGTAAAGGAGATCGTCATCCCGGGCGAGCGCGGAACGCGAGGTCCGGGATCCAAGTTACGTGAGCGCGGGTCCTATGGACTTGGGTCCCGGCCTTCGCCGGGACGACACTCTTTTCAGCGCGCCGCGGCGTGCGTGGCCGTGACTTCCGCGTACGCCGAAGCGAGAGCCGCGATCCCCGGCTCGATCCGCTCGGTCGCGATCGAGGCGAAGCCGAGCCGCGCGTAGTTCTTCGGCGCGGATTTGCCCACCGAGTCTGCGGCAAAGAAAACATCGCCGGGCTCGATCAGCACGCCCCGGCGTTCGGCGACCGTCGAGAGCGCGCGCGAATCCACACCGTCGGGGAACCGCAGCCAGAACGATGAGGCGCCGGCCACCGTGCGAAACGCAACATCGGGCAGATGCCGCTCCAGCGCGCGCGCCATCACCGGCGCGCGCTCGGCGTAGGTGCGCTTGAGGCGGCGCAGCAGCGCATCGTGATAACCCATGGCGAGGAACAAGCCGACCGAGCGCTCGTTGTTCGCCGCGGGGTGGCGCAGCATCAGCCGCCGCAGTGCGCGCAGCTCCTGGACGAGCTCGCGGCTGGCCACGATATAGCCGAGTCGGATGCCCGGCGCGAGCGTTTTGGAGAGGCTGCTCACATAGATCACCCGTCCGCTGCGATCGAGGCTCTTCAGCGCCGGGTGGACGTGGCCCTCGAACCCAAGCTCGATCTCGTAGTCGTCCTCGATCAGGACCCGATCGCGGCGCTCCGCCCAGTCGAGCAGGGCCTCGCGGCGCGCGAGCGGCATGGTGACGTTGGTCGGACACTGATGCGACGGCGTCACGTAGACGTATTCGCAGCCCTCGAGCGCGGCGGACAGCGCCAGCCCGTCGGCGTCGAGCGGCAACGCGACCACACTGGGCGTGCGCGAGGCGAAGATGTTGCGCGCGTCGGGGTAGCCCGGATCCTCGACGCCGACCGTGGTCGCGGTGCCGACGAGCAGGGTGGCGAGCAGGAACAACGCATGCTGGGCGCCCACGGTGACCAGGATCTCGTCGGGGGTCGCCCACACGCCGCGGCGCGGCAGCAGCCGGGTCTGGATCTGCTCGATCAGCAGCGCGTCGTCGGCGTCGATCAGATCGCCCGCCCAGACGCGCACCTCGGCACTCGAGAGCGCTTGGACGCCGCACTCGCGCCAGCCGGCGACCGGGGTCGCCCCCGGGTCGAATTGGCCGTACAGGAAGGGGTACGGATACCTCTGCCAGTCGCCCCGCTTGACGATGTTGCGCTGGCGCGACACCGAAGAGCGCAGCCGCGGCGCCCAAGCGACCGGTGGCGTTTCCCTCGGCGCGGCGGGACGCGGGCGAGCGGCGGCGCGCCCGCCGAGGATCTCCGGGTTGACGTAGTGTCCGCTGCGGCTGCGAGTCTGCAAATAGCCCTCGTTGACCAGAAGCTCGTAGGCGAGCGCCACGGTGTTGCGCGCCACGCCGAGCTGTCGCGCCAGCACGCGCGTGGAGGGCAGCGCAACCCCGACCGGAATCTGCCCGTCGAGGATCGCCGCGACCAGCATCTCGCGGATCTGCGCCTGCAGACTGATCTGGCTCCTGAACGTGAGCTGGATCAGTTGGTTCCACATCGGGGACTGGGTGCGCATGAACCGGCGAGGGGCAGGTAGTGAGCGTTGCGGCTGGTTACATGATGCCGCAACGGCGCGGGGCCCCGCAAACGCGCACGAGCTCCTGCGCTGGCCCACCCAAGTCGGACGAACTGGCTCTGGTGGCGCCGGCCCGTCCGGATTACAAGTACACTTACATACTTATTTCGCATAGCGGCGGAGCGCCGCCAAGGCCCCCCGCTGCGCAAGGAGATTCCCGATGGACCACGCCGAACTCACGCTGCGCGAAGGGCCCCAACCGCGCCAGATCTCGCTCGACGAGTACTGGATGCCGTTCACGCCCAATCGCGATTTCAAGGCCGACCCGAAGATGGTGGTGCGCGCCGAGGGCATGTACTACTGGAGCGATCGCGGCCGCAAGCTGATCGACGCCTCGTCGGGCATGTTCTGCGTCAATGCCGGGCACGGGCGCAAGGAGATCGCGGAAGCGGTCTACCGGCAGCTCTCCGAGCTCGACTTCATCGCCCCGTTCCTGCGCGGCCATCCCAAGAGCTTCGAGCTGGCGCAGCGCCTCACCGAGCTCACCCCGGGGGACCTCAACCGCATCTTCTTCGCCAACTCCGGCTCGGAGGCGGTGGACACCGCGATGAAGGTCGCGCTCGCCTACCATCAGGCGCGCGGTCAGGGCGGACGCAACATGTTCGTCTCGCGCGAACGGGCCTACCACGGCGTCAACTTCGGCGGCGTGTCGCTTTCCGGCATGGTCAACAACCGGCGCAAGTTCGGACCGAGCCTGCCCGGCATCGCGCACATGCGCCACACGCATCTCAAGGAAAACCACTTCGTGCGCGGCGAAGTCGTGCACGGCGCGGAGCTCGCCGACGACCTGCAGCGCTTCGTCGCGCTCTACGGCGCGGAGAACATCGCCGCCTGCTTCGTCGAGCCGATCGCCGGCTCCACCGGCTGCCTGGTGCCGCCGAAGGGCTATCTGCAGCGCCTGCGCGAGATCTGCGACCAGCACGGCATCCTGCTCGTGTTCGACGAGGTGATCTGCGGCTTCGGCCGGACCGGCAAGGCGTTCGCCGCGCAGAGCTTCGGCGTCACGCCCGATCTCATGACCATGGCCAAGGGGCTCACCAACGGCGCGCAGCCGATGGGCGCGGTCGCCATCAGCGAGCGCATTCACGACACCATCGTCGCCGCGGCGCAGGACGGCGCGATCGAGTTCTTCCACGGCTACACGTATTCGGGACACCCGGCAGCGTGCGCGGCGGGCTTGGCCACGCTCGACATCTATCGCAAAGAGGGGCTGTTCGAGCGCGGCGCGGCGCTGTCGCCGTATTTCCTCGATGGCATCTGGTCGCTCAAGGATCTGCCCGCGGTCGCCGATCTGCGCGGTTACGGCATGTTCGCCGCGATCGACGTGCATCCGGCGGGCACTCCGGGCGCGCGCGGCCAACTGCTGCAGAAGAAGCTGTTCGACAACGGTCTGCATCTGAAGACCACCGGTGAGGCGGCGATCATCGCGCCGCCGCTGATCGCCGAGCGGTCGCATATCGACCAGATGATCGATTGTTTGCGCAAGACGCTGGCGACGATCTAGCAGCTAGCACGCTTGGGATGCATTCGTCGGTGAGATCGAAAATTCGGGAGGGATGATGAAACGTTGGCTGAAAGGTTGGATGTTCTTCGTGGTCGGGTCGATCGTCACGGCGCCGGCATGGGCGCAGAAGACGGTCACCTTCGCCTATCAGGACATGATGAATCCGTGGCGCTGGGTGCAGCAGAGCCAGGCGGTCGAGAAGGCGACCGGGTTCAAGATCAACTGGCGGCAGTTCGGCGGCGGCGGCGACGTGATCCGCGCCATGGCCTCGGGCGACGTGCAATTGGGCGAGGTCGGCTCGACCGGGGTGGCCACCGCGATCAGCCAGGGGATGGACGTCGACCTGTTCTGGATCCTCGAGGACATCGCCGCCGCGGAAGCGCTGGTTGTGCGCGACGGCAGCGGCATCAAGACCATCGCCGATCTGAAGGGCAAGAAGATCGGCACGCCGTTCGTCTCGACCTCGCACTTCCAGTTGCTCTACGCGATGCAGCAGGCGGGCCTCAAGCCCACCGACGCGCAGGTGCTCAACATGCGCCCGCCCGAGATCGCGGCGGCGTGGGGGCGCGGCGATATCGATGCGACCTTCATCTGGGAGCCGGTGCTCGCGAACGTCAAGAAGACCGGCAAGGTGCTGATGACCTCGGGTGACATCTGCAAGAAGGGCGCGTGCACCTTCGACGGTCTGATCGTCACCAAGAAGTTCGCCAAGGAGAACCCGCAGTTCATGGTGGCGCTGGTCAAGGCGTTGGCCAAGGCCGATGCCGACTACCGCGCCAACCCGAAGGCCTGGACCGCCGACAAGGCGAAAGTCGCCGCCGTCGCGAAGTGGTCGGGCGGCAAGCCGGAAGACGTGGCCGGCGCGATGGCCCTGTACGGGTTCCCCAGCTTGCAGCAGCAGGCCTCACCGGCGTGGCTGGGCGGGGGCGCCAACGGCGCGGCGACCAAGGCGCTCACGCAGCAGGCCAACTTCCTGAAGGAACAGGGGCGGCTCGAGTCAGTCGCGCCCGACTTCAGCAAGAACGTGACGACCGAGTGGGTGACGAAGGCCATGAAGTAGCGGCCCGAGAGAGCGAGAGGGGAACCCGCGAGCGAAGCGAAGCGGGGGTCGAGCGTCCGCGAGCGGCGGCAGCGGCCGGTAGAACTCGATCGGCGGATCGAAGATGCCGCGCGCGACGCGCGACACGCCCATCGCGATGCCGATCGGGATCGCCGTGAGGCTGGCGGCGATGAACGCAGTGAAGACGCGAAATATCGAC
>DASVPH010000162.1:0-45236 GCA_036382945.1 Casimicrobiaceae bacterium | reverse complement strand
CTCAACAACAAAATCCGCGTCATCCAGCGACGCGCCTACGGATTGCGCGACGAGGAGTACCTGCGATTGAAAATCCTCACTTGCATGCTCCCGCAACTCTAAAATGGCCGAAAATCACCCACACAAATCCCCGAAGACCCTGTCAAAGAAACTCCAGGGCGCAAAGCGTAAGCGCCCGATCTACGAAACCTTCGATCCGCCGGACGCAAGCAAACCCGCAAGCGTGATAGCCGTCCCCCGGCGCCGCGCGCCGCGCAGGGGCCTTTCCGTCGACATCCCGTCGCGCGAGAACATCATCGAGCACTTGCGCGAGCACGGTGTGCCGCTCCGCGCCGAGCACCTTGCCGCGGCGCTCGGCGTGCGCGGCGCGGCGGAGCGCGAGGCATTCGCGGGAAGGCTCGCGGCGATGGAGCGCGACGGTCAGTTGATGACCAACCGCAAGGGCGCGCTCTGCGTGGTGGCGAAGCTCGATCTCGTGACCGGGACGGTTCAAGGTCATCCGGACGGCTACGGCTTTCTCGTTCCCGACGACGGCAGCCCCGACCTCTTTCTCGCGCCGGCGGAGATGCGCAAGGCCTTGCACGGCGATCGCGTCACGGTGCGACCGATCGGCGTCGACCGGCGCGGCAGACCCGAGGGTGCGATCGTCGACGTGCTCGCGCGCGTCAACCGCGAGGTCGTCGGGCGGATCTATGAAGATCGCGGCATCTGGTTCCTGGTCGCCGAGAACAAGCGCATCAATCAGGACATCCTGGTGCCGCCGGACCTGCGCGGAAGTGCCGCGCCCGGCCAGGTCGTCGTCGCCGAGCTGATCGAGCAGCCCTCCACGCACCGCGAAGCGCTGGCCAAGGTCGTGCGCGTCCTCGGCAACTACGCCGATCCGGGCATGGAGATCGAGATCGCGCTCTCCAAGCACGCTCTGCCGCACGAGTTCTCGGCGCCGGTGAAGCGCCAGGCGGCGCGGCTGCCCGCCGAGGTGCGCAGCGCCGATCGCAAGGACCGGCTCGATCTCACCCATCTGCCGCTGGTCACAGTCGACGGCGAGACGGCGCGCGACTTCGACGATGCCGTGTATTGCGAACGCACTGGAAAGGGCTTCCGGCTGATCGTGGCTATCGCCGACGTCAGTCACTACGTGCGCGACGGCGATGCGCTCGACCGCGACGCGCGCGAGCGCGGCACCTCGGTGTACTTTCCGCGGCGCGTGATCCCGATGCTGCCGGAAGAGCTGTCGAACGAGCTGTGCTCGCTCAAACCGGCGGTCGACCGCCTGTGCATGGCCTGCGAGATCGCCGTCGACGCCGAAGGGACCATCACCGGCTCTCGGCTGCACCCGGCAGTCATGCACTCGCGGGCGCGGCTCACCTACACGCAAGTCTGGGACTGGCTGTCGCGCCCGGGCGCGGCCCGGACCAAGGAGGCGCGAGCGCTGCTGCCCCATCTCGAGAATCTGTACGCGCTGTACAAGACGCTCGCCACGGCGCGCGAGCGGCGCGGAGCGATCGATTTCGATACGCTCGAGCTCGCGCTCGAATTCGACGCGCGCGGCAAGATCGAGAAGATCGTGCCGGTGCCGCGCAACGACGCGCACAAGATCATCGAGGAGTGCATGCTCGCGGCCAACGTCTGCGTGGCCCAGTATCTGGTCGAGCAGAAGCATCCGGCGCTGTTCCGCATCCACGAAGGGCCGACACCGGAAAAGCTCGAGGCGCTCAAGGAATTTCTGGCAGGCTCGGGCCTGTCGCTCGGGGGCGGCGACGCCCCCACCTCGGCCGACTACGCCACGCTCCTCGCGCAGATCCGCGAGCGGCCCGACGTCAACCTGCTGCAAACCGTGCTGCTGCGCTCGCTGCAGCAGGCGGTCTACGGCCCCGACAACGTCGGCCACTTCGGCCTGGGCTACGACGCCTACACCCACTTCACCTCGCCGATCCGCCGCTATCCGGACCTGCTCATCCATCGCTGCGTGAAGGCCTGCCTGGCCAGCGCGCGCTACCAGCCGAGCGGCGCGTCCTGGCCCGAGCTCGGCGTGCACTGCTCGCTGACCGAACGCCGCGCCGATGAGGCCACGCGCGACGTCGAGAGCTGGCTCAAGTGCTACTTCATGCAGGACCGCGTCGGCGAGACGTTCGCGGGAACCATCAGCGGCGTGACGCACTTCGGATTGTTCGTGACGCTCGACGGGCTCAGCATCGACGGCCTGGTGCACGTCACCGAGCTCGGCAGCGATTACTTCCACTTCGATGCGATCCGGCACGCGCTCACCGGCGAGCACACCGGCAAGTCGTGGCGACTCGCCGACCGCATCAGGGTCAAAGTAGCGCGGGTGGACCTGGAGCAGACCAAGATCGATTTCGTGCTCGCCGACGGCGCGCAGCCGAGCGCGACCGGGAGACGGAAGAGAGCCCGCGCGAAGCCCTGAGCCGAACCATGGCGAGCTCGACCAACCACCCTGCAGTCGATCTCGTCGTTCAGGCGCCCGAGATCGATACGCCGGCGCTCAAGCACCTGGCGCGCCTCTCGGGCGCTCGGAGCATCGTCGCCCTCCCCGGTGCCGCCACGCAGGCGTTTCGGCTCGCGCGCGCCGGCCACCGCGATGCGGTCGCCGCGTTCTGCGCCGAGGCCGGCTTCGACTTCGCCTTCGTCCCCGACGATCGGCGGCTCGACCGGGTGCGGCTGGTCGCCTTCGACATGGATTCCACCCTGATCACGATCGAGTGCATCGACGAGATCGCCGACATGCACGGCATCAAGGGCGAGATCGCGCCGATCACGGAGAGCGCGATGCGCGGTGAAATCGATTTTCGCGAGAGCCTGCACCGGCGCGTGGCGCTGCTCGCGGGTCTGCCGATCGCCGCGCTAGCGCGTGTCTACGACGAGCGGTTGCGGCTTTCGCCCGGCGCCGAGCGCATGCTCGCCGGCTTCAAGCGTGCAGGAGCGAGCACCCTGCTCGTGTCGGGCGGGTTCACCTTCTTCACCGATCGACTCAAGGCGCGCCTGGACATCGATTACGCGCTCGCCAACTCCCTCGAAGTCGTGGGAGACCGGCTCACCGGCCGACTCGTCGGCGAGGTGGTCGACGCCACGGCCAAGGCGGCCATCTTCGCCCGGCTGCGCGAGGAGCTCGTTGGCGGCGACGGCCTGGCGATAGCGATCGGCGACGGAGCCAACGACCTGCCGATGCTGCGGCTCGCGGACGTCAGCGTGGCCTACCGCGCCAAACCTCTGGTGCGCGCCGAGACGACCTGCGTCATCGACTGCTGCGGGCTCGACGCGATACTGAATTTGTTCGTGTAGCCCCGGGGATAAGCGACGGCGAACCCCAGGCAGCGTCAGGCGCTTCAGTCTTCGTCCTCGAAGTCGCCCTCGTCGATCCATGCCAACTGGATCGCCTCGAGGATCTTCTCGCCGCAGTGCTCGGCAACGTCGTCGAACCCCGGCAGCTCGAGCACCCAGCGGCGCAGATCGGTGAACAGCACGCGGCTGGGATCGATGCCGGGATGCGCCTCGGAGAGCGCCATCGCGATCTCGCGGCTGTCGGTCCACTTCATTTCGCGCCTTCCTTCGCGTAGTTGATCGTGTACTTCGGAATCTCGATCACCAGCCTCGCGTCGCCGACCTTGGCCTGGCAGGAAAGCCGCGACAGCGGAGTCAGCCCCCAGGCGCGATCGAGCAGATCGTCCTCGTCCTCCGACGACGCCGACAGCGTGTCGAACCCTTCGCGCACGATGACGTGGCAGGTCGTGCACGCGCACGACTTCTCGCACGCGTGCTCGATGGCGATGCCGTGCTCGAGAAGATTGTCGCAGATCGATTCGCCCGGAACCGCCTCGAAGCTCTTGCCTTCTGGACAAAGCTCGGCATGCGGGAGGACGACGATTTCCGGCATCTAGCAGGCTGATCCAGAACCCGTCGTGGCCGCGCAGCGGCTTGGCGGGATGGGATGCGCGAAGCGGCGAGCGACGTGTGCTCGATCGCACACGAGCGAGCTGCGACAAAGCAGACCGCCCGCCAAGCCGCTGCCCGTCCGAGTTTCGACGATATAGCCCCGGCTCCTGTGTTGCTCGCCTTGCGAATATGCACCTGCTATTCGACGCGGCTCGCGCCTCGCATCCGGGGCCATCTCGTCCGAAACGCGGCTCATGAGGGGTTCTGCATCAGCCTGCGGCTCAACCCTGCGCCAGCGTGTCGACGCTGCGCCCGGTCAGCGCACCGGCCACACTGCGATCCATCCTCCGCCCCGCGAATTCCTCGGTGGCGCGGTTCAGCGCGGCCAGCCCCGCAGCGAGCGCCTGCCGGTCGTTGCCGGAAGCGAGCCGGCGCAGCGCAGCGAGCTCGGCATCGATCGCCTCGCGCTCGCCTGGGTCGAGCAAGTCGGCGTCGGCCGCGAGCGCAGCCTCGGTCGCGGCGACGAGGCGCTCGGCCTCGACGCGCGTCTCGGTCAGCGCGCGCACTTCCATGTCTTCCGCGGCGTGGGCGTGCGAGTCCTCGAGCATGCGCGCGATGTCGGCGTCGGCGAGCCCGTACGACGGCTTCACCGCGATCGATGCCTCGACGCCGGTTGTCTGCTCGCGCGCCGACACCGAGAGCAGGCCGTCGGCATCGACTTGAAACTGGACGCGGATGCGCGCGGCGCCGGCCACCATCGGCGGAATTCCGCGCAGCTCGAAGCGCGCGAGCGACCGGCAGTCGGAAACCTTTTCGCGCTCGCCCTGGACGACGTGGATCGCCATCGCGGTCTGGCCGTCCTTGAAGGTGGTGAATTCCTGCGCCCGGGCGATCGGGATCGTCGAGTTGCGCGGCACGATCTTCTCGGCGAGACCGCCCATCGTCTCCACGCCGAGGGAGAGCGGGATGACATCGAGCAGCAGCCAATCCTCGCCCGCGGTCCGATTGCCGGCGAGCACGTTGGCCTGGATCGCCGCCCCCAGCGCGACGACCTGGTCGGGATCGAGATTGTTGAGCGGCGGCGAGCCGAAGAACGTGGCGACCGCTCTCTGGATCTGCGGCATGCGGGTCGCCCCGCCCACCATCACCACGCCGTCGATGTCCGCCGGAGTGAGCTTCGCGTCGCGCAGCGCCTTGCGCACGGGCCCGAGCGTCTTGCCGACCAGCGTCTCGGTGATCGTGGCGAAGGTCGACGCGGCGAGCTCGAGGTCGATGCCCTCGCCGGTGCTGACTGTGGTCACGATGCGGGTCGAGCCGTGGGCGGTGAGATTTTCCTTCGCTTCGCGCGCCTTGAGCATGAGCAGCCGCGTGTCGCCCGGCGATACCGGCCCGATGCGCGTCTGCTCGAGCGCCCAGCAATAGACGCGGTGATCGAAATCGTCTCCGCCGAGCGCGGTGTCGCCGGCGGTGGCGAGCACTTCGAACACGCCACGCGAGAGCTTGAGGATCGAGATGTCGAACGTCCCCCCGCCGAGGTCGTACACCGCATACGTTCCCTCGGAGCCGTTGTCGAGGCCGTAGGCGATCGCCGCGGCGGTGGGCTCGTTCAGCAGCCGCAACACGTTGAGCCCGGCCAAGCGCGCGGCGTCCTTGGTTGCCTGCCTCTGCGCGTCGTCGAAGTAGGCGGGGACCGTCACCACTGCGCCGTCGAGCGCGCCGCCGAGGCTCGCTTCGGCGCGCAGCCGCAGCACGCGCAGGATCTCGGCCGAGACTTCGACCGGCGTGCGGATCCCGGCTCGCGTACCGAGCTGGACCATCCCGGGCGCGTCGATGAAGCGATAGGGAAAGCGCCGAGCGTCGGACAGATCGGCCAGCCCCCGTCCCATCAGCCGCTTGACCGAGACGATGGTGTTCTGCGGGTCGACCACGAGCGCATCCTGAGCCGGATAGCCGACCTCGACGCCGTGCGCGCCGTAGTGCACGACCGAGGGCAACAGCGGCCGGCCCTCCGCGTCGGGAAGCACGACCGGAATGCCGTGGCGCACGGTGGCCACCAGCGAGTTGGTGGTACCCAGATCGATGCCGACCGCGCGGCGGTGCGCATGCGGCGCCGGCGTTGCGTTCGGCTCGGCGATCTGCAGCAGCGCCATCAGTCTTCGACCTCGGCGAGCGCTGCTTCGATATCGGAGGCGCCCTTGGACAGGAACTTGAGCTCGCGCACCGCGTCGCGCGCCTTGTCCCAGGCCTCGGCGTCGAGGCGCTCGGCGAGCGACGACTCGAGCGCCGCCGCATCGGAGCGCGCTTGTCGCAGCAACGCGTCGAGCCGCGCGGCGTCACGGCTGGCATGGGCTTCGGCCACCGCCTCGCGCCGCTCCAGTTCTCGCTCCAGGAAGTCTCTCGGCAGCGCCGTGTCCTTCTCGGCAAGCGCGTCGATTCCGCGCAGCGACAGAAGGTATTGCGCGCGACCGACCGGATCCTTCAGCGCCCGGTACGCCTCGTTGATGCGCGCCGAGGACTGCAGCGCGAGCCGCCGCTCCGTTTCATCGGCCTCGGCGAAGCGGTCCGGATGGATCTCGCGCTGCAGCGCGCGGTAGGCAAGATCGAGCGCTTCCGGATCGAAGCGATACCGCGGCGGAAGGCCGAACAACGCGAAGTAGTCGCGGGAGAAGTCGATCATTCGGGCCGAGCTTTGCACATGCAACTTCGTCCTGAGCCGTCGAGAATCGAGCAGAGCGCCGCGCAGCAGGCCGCCGCAGGGTTTTCGATCGGAGCGTACACCTCAGCACGTCAGGCGATGCGCGAGCAGCAACAAGGCTGCGCTGCGCAGGCGAAGGTTATCGACTGGCTCAGACACTAAAGCTTTCGCCGCAGCCGCACTCATCCTTCACGTTGGGGTTGTTGAACTTGAACCCCTCGTTCAGCCCCTCCTTCGCGAAATCGAGCTGCATGCCGTCGAGATAAGGCAGGCTCTTCGGATCGACCACGACCGTGATCCCGTGGCTGTCGAAGCGATGGTCCTCGGGGCGGATCTCGTCGGCGTACTCGATCTTGTAGGCGAGCCCCGAGCAACCCGTGGTGCGCACGCCCAGTCGCAATCCGACGCCCTTGCCGCGTTTGGTGAGGAAGCTCGCCACGTGTTTCGCGGCGTTTTCGGTGAGCGTGATCGCCATGGATCGTCCCTGAAGCCCGTTCTAGTCCGCCGCGGCAACCCGCGCGGTCTGCCCTGCCGCGGACTCGGTCGGCGCGGGAGCCTGCCCCGAGTGTTTCTTGCGGTAGTCGGTGACCGCGGCCTTGATCGCGTCTTCGGCGAGGATCGAGCAGTGGATCTTCACCGGCGGCAACGCCAGCTCTTCGGCGATCTGCGTGTTCTTGATCGCCATCGCCTGATCGAGCGTCTTGCCCTTCACCCACTCGGTGACGAGCGACGAGGATGCGATCGCCGAACCGCAGCCGTAGGTCTTGAACCTGGCGTCCGCGATCCGGCCGTCGGGCCCGACCTTGATCTGCAGCTTCATCACGTCGCCGCAGGCCGGCGCCCCCACCATCCCGGTACCGACGTCGGCTTCGCCCTTGCCGAACGAACCGACGTTGCGCGGGTTTTCGTAATGGTCCAGTACCTTGTCGCTATATGCCATATTTAGACTCCGTTAACCTTTCCTGCCTTTGTCCGAATTAACCGGCGGCTCCGCCGCCGTGTTCAATTCGGACAGTTATTGCGTCAGCAGCGCTGAAGCAATAACAGCTAGTGTGCCGCCCATTGCACCGTATTGAGGTCGATGCCTTCCTGATGCATCTCCCACAGCGGCGAGAGCTCGCGCAGCTTGGCGATCTTGCGCTTGAGCAGGTCGACCGTGTAGGCCATCTCCTCTTCCGTCGTGAACCGGCCGACGGTGAACCGGATCGAGCTGTGCGCCAGCTCGTCGCTGCGGCCGAGCGCGCGCAGAACGTACGAGGGCTCGAGCGAAGCCGACGTGCACGCCGACCCGGACGACACGGCGACATCCTTCATCGCCATGATCAGACTCTCGCCCTCGACGAAGTTGAAGCTCACGTTGAGGTTGTGCGGCACCCGCCGTTCCAGGTCGCCGTTGAGATAGACCTCTTCGATCTCGGAAAGCCCCTGCCATAGCCGGTCGCGCAGCATGCGCACGCGCTCGTTGTCGCCCGCCATCTCCAGCCGCGCGATCCGGAATGCCTCGCCCATGCCGACGATCTGGTGCGTGGCGAGCGTTCCCGAGCGCATGCCGCGCTCGTGCCCGCCGCCGTGGATCTGCGCCTCGATGCGTACCCGCGGCTTGCGCCGCACGAACAGCGCGCCGACACCCTTGGGCCCGTAGGTCTTGTGCGCCGAGAAGCTCATCAGGTCCACTTTGAGCGTCCCGAGGTCAATCGGCAGCTTCCCGGTCGCCTGCGCGCTGTCGACATGAAAAAGGATGCCGCGCGAACGGCACAACTCGCCGATCGCCGGAATATCCTGGATGACGCCGATCTCATTGTTGACGTACATCACCGATACCAGGATCGTATCCTTGCGCAGCGCCGCCTCGACTTGCCCGAGATCAAGCAATCCGTTCGGTTGCACGTCGAGGTAGGTCACCTCGAAGCCCTCGCGCTCGAGCTCGCGCATGGTGTCGAGCGTGGCCTTGTGCTCGGTCTTGACGGTAACCAGATGCCTGCCCTTGTCCTTGTAGAAGTGCGCGGCGCCCTTGAGAGCCAGGTTGATCGACTCGGTCGCGCCGGAGGTCCAGACGAGCTCCTTCGGGTCGCAGTTGACCAGCCGCGCGACTTCCGCACGCGCCTCCTCGACCGCTTTCTCCGTTTCCCACCCGAAGGCGTGCGAGCGCGAGGCAGGGTTGCCGAAATGCTCGGTGAGGTACGGAATCATCTTCGCCGCCACGCGGGGGTCGACCGGCGTGGTCGCGGAGTAGTCGAGATAGATCGGCTTCTTCATCGTTGTTCCGGATTCGAGCTTATCAGGGCTTTCACCAAGGTCGGCCGTCAAACCACTGCCGCGGGCTCGGGCTTCTTGCCCGGCTGCCTGCGGTCCTGCAGCACCGTCACGTCGGGTTTGTCCTGTTGCCGCACGAGGTGCTCCAGGGTGACCGAGCTCAGGAACGCGAAGATGTGCGTGTTCAGATTGGCCCAGAGGTCATGGGTCATGCAGCGCTTGTCGTCCTGGCAGTTCTCTTTGCCGCCGCATTGGGTGGCGTCGATCGGCTCGTCGACCGCCGTGATGATGTCCGCGACCGACACGCGGTCCGCAGCACGCGCCAGGTTATAGCCCCCGCCCGGCCCGCGAACGCTGTGGACCAGCCCGTGCCGCCGCAGCTTGCCGAAGAGCTGTTCCAGGTACGACAGGGAAATCTTCTGCCGCTCCGCGACTCCGGCCAGCGTCACTGGGCCCTCGCCGTTGTGCATCGCCACGTCGATCATCGCCGTCACTGCGAAACGTCCTTTGGTCGTCAGTCGCATAATCTGTCCCTCACCGGCCGCCCCGGACCATCCTCGGGCGCAACAGGCATCGTACAATTCCTGATTAATTTAGTCAACTTAAAGCCTGGGCCGTTTACTCAAGCATCTTGTTGATCCGCTCCGGATCGAACCCGTCCGCCACCGCTTTGGCGTCGCCGCATTCGATCCCCCCGCGCTGGAGGAGGTCGACGAGCTTCTGCAGCCGCTCTTCGGTGGCTTCGGCGTGGTCCAGAAGCGCGTGGACCGCCTGCACGATGGGGTCGTTCATATCGGCGCTGATGGCGTAGGCCGAGAAGCCCATCTTGGCTGCCTGACGTTCGCGCCGGTGCGCGTCGTCGCCGGTGACGATCCGGGCCGGGATGCCCACGGCGGTCGCCCCCGCCGGAACGTCGCGGACCACCACCGCGTTCGAGCCGACCTTGGCGTCGTCGCCGACCAGGATCGGCCCCAGAATCTTCGCTCCTGCACCGACGACGACGTTGCGCCCCAGCGTCGGGTGCCGCTTCTCCTTCTTGCGCCACGAGGTCCCCCCCAGCGTCACGCCGTGATAGAGCGTGCAATCGTCGCCGATTTCGGCGGTCTCGCCGATGACGACCCCCATGCCGTGGTCGATGAATACCCGGCGGCCGATGATTGCGGCGGGATGGATCTCGATGCCGGTGAGCCAGCGGCTCCAGTTTGACATCCAGCGCGCGAGCCAGCGCAGACCGTGCCGCCACAGCGGATGGACAACCCAGCGGTGCCAGGTCAGCGCGTGCACGCCCGGATAGCAGGTCAGCACCTCCCACGCGGTTCGGGCAGCCGGGTCACGGTCGAAGACGACCGCAATGTCCTCACGAAGGCGGCTGAACATGGGCTAATTCTCCCTTATCCGAGCGTATCGCTCAACTATTGGGGCGACTGCTGACCTAGCCAAGACCGCGGCCACGAAAGGAGCATCGGCGAGGCCGGTGCGGGTCGATCGCGACGCTTCACCCAGGGGGCGCACCAGAGCCAGACCGGCGATCGAGGAGCTGGTCGATGCGCGCCAGAATCCCGCGCAGGATGTCGACCTCGGCCTTTTCGAGTCGGGCGCGCGCGAACAGTCGGCGCAGACGCGGCAGCAGGCGTCTCGGCTGGCGCGGGTTGAGGAAGCGCATGGCGACGAGCGTGCGCTCGGCGTGCGCGAACAGCGCTTCGATCTCCTCGAGCGGTGCCGGCTCGTGCGCCGGGGCACGCCAGACGGCGTCGCCGTGGGCGGCGATGAAGAGCTCGTACGCGGCGACCTGTACCGCGGCGGCGAGGTTGAGCGACGCACGACCGGGCGCGCTCGGGATCGTCGCCACCATCTGACAATGGGCGAGCTCGGCGTTGGACAGCCCGGACATTTCGGTGCCGAAGACGAGCGCCACCTCGCCGCGAGCGGCGTGCCGAATCGCTTCGGCGGCGGCCGCGCGCGCCGAGGCGACCACGGGCGCGAGCTCGCGCGGCCGCGCCGAGAAGCCGATCGCGAGCGTCGCGCCCGCGAGCGCGGTCTCGAGCGTCGGCACCACGCTCGCCGTCCGTAGCAGTGCGGCTGCATCCGCCGCGCGCGCGTCGGCGTCGGGGTGCGGAAACGCGCGCGGGGCGACCAGCACCAGCCGCTCGAGGCCCATCACGTGCATCGCGCGCGCGGACGCGCCGATGTTCCCGGGATGACGGGTCGCGCACAGAACCACGCGGACCCTGTCGAGGGGCGAGCTCAACGCGGACGCCAGCAACGGAGGGGAAATCTGCCGACCCAAGCGCGCGCCGGAATGCGCGTAAAATGCGCGGTTTGCGCGTGCTTCAGCACCCGCGCGGCGATCCGCCGTCCGGCACCCGCACGATTTCGCCGAACATGCATCCGATGCTCACCACCGCGGTCAAGGCAGCGCGCCGCGCCGGCACCGTCATCAATCGCGGCGCGCGCGATCTCGATCTGCTGACCGTCACCGCCAAGGGTCCGAAGGATTTCGTCAGCGAAGTCGACCACGCCGCCGAGGCCGCGATCGTCGAGACGCTGCACGCCGCTTACCCTGATCACGCGATTCTAGCAGAGGAAGGTACCGCCAAAGGCGCCAACGCCGCCGCGGAGCACGTGTGGATCATCGACCCGCTCGACGGGACGACCAATTTCCTGCACGGCTTTCCGCAGTACTGCGTGTCGATCGCGCTCCAGCACAAGGGCCAGATCACCCAGGCGGTGGTCTACGACCCGGTGCGCAACGACCTGTTCACCGCGACGCGCGGCCGGGGCGCGTTCCTCAACGACCGGCGCATGCGGGTCTCCCGCCGGCAGCACATCAAGGAGTGCCTGATCGGCACGGGTTTCCCCTATCGCCACGGAGAACACGTCGATGCGTACATGCGCATGATGCGCACCATGACGGTGGAAGCCGCGGGCATTCGCCGCCCGGGGGCGGCGGCGCTCGATCTCGCCTACGTCGCCGCAGGCTATTACGACGGCTTCTGGGAAGTCGGTCTGAATCCCTGGGATGTGGCCGCCGGGAGCCTGCTCATCCTCGAGGCCGGCGGACTGGTCGGCGATCTCGGCGGCGACGCCGATTATCTCTACGGCGGACAGATAATTGCTGCGAATCCGCGTATTTTTGCGCAAATGGTCCAATTGCTGTCGCCCTACCGCGACACGCTCAAGGCCCCGAGTCGGTCTCTCGCCGCTGAAACTTGATCTTTGCAGCGTTTTCTGCGCCGCGGCAGGGCGATGCCGTGTCGCTTTCCGGCAATGAAAAACCACCGTGGTCGAGCGCTAGCCCCGATCCAGGCTGACAATTCCATTGTCATTGTGTAGGATGGCCCGACCGACTCCGGCGCGAGGCGAGGCGCTGACCGGACGCGGAGAAGATCAGGGAGCGAGCCATGCTGCAACGACAGGCATGTCGGTGGGGCCTTTCACTGCTGTTCGCGGCGGCAGCCGCGACGGCTCTCGCACAGGATGTCGGCCGGATCCGGCTGATGCTGCACCCGTACGCGGCCTCGCCCGGAGCGCTGCCGCCCGAAGCCCTCGCCAAGCTGCAAGCGCTCGCCGGCGTGCCGCTGACTCTGTCGGCGACGACGCGCACCGGCGCCCTGGAGCTCACGCTCGGCCAGACGCTGTCGGGCGCCGACGCGAGCGCGCTGCTGCGGCGGCTCCGCGATGACCGCAGCGTGCTCTGGGCCGAAGCGATCGAACCGCCGGCGCTCGCGGCCAAGGCGCTGAGCCTGAGCCCGTTCCAGGGGCGCAAGCTCATGGTGCGGCTCGCCAGCGGTGCCCCGCCCAACTGGGAGGTCTTGCTGGCACGATGGACCGACCTGGTCGGCATCCCGCTCACCGTCGAGCGTCAGATCGGCAACGTCTGGGTGCTCTCCCTCGCCGAGCCGGTGCCCGAGGACATGCTGGCGAGCATGGCCGAGCAGCTCCAGATCGACAGCGCCGTGCAATACGCCGATCCGGCCCGCCATGTCTTCCCCGCCCGCGTTCCGAACGATCCGCTCTACACTCAGCAGTGGGCGCTCAGCGACGCAACGGGCGGCATTAATGCGCCGGCGGCGTGGGACCTGCAGCTCGGGAGTCCGAGCGTCAACGTCGCGGTGATCGACACCGGCATCGCGGCGCATCCGGATCTCGCGGGCCGCATCCTGCCGGGGTACGACTTCATCAGCGATCCCGCCACCGCGAACGACGGCAACGGCCGCGATTCGGATCCGAGCGATCCGGGTGACGGCACGAGCGACAACGAATGCGGCGACGGCATTCCGGGCGAGCCGAGCTTCTTCCACGGGACGTTCGTGAGCGGGCTCATCGCCGCCAACAGCGACAACGGCGTCGGCATCGCCGGGCTCGACTGGAGCGCCAAGATCCTGCCGGTGCGCACGCTCGGCAAATGCGGCGGCACCTTCGACGACATCCTCGACGGTCTATTGTGGGCGGTCGACGTGCCCGTAGCCGGGGTGCCGCCCAATCCCAATCCAGCGCGGGTAATCAACCTGAGCCTGGGCGGCATCGGCTCGTGTCCGCAGTCGTTTCAGGATGCGATCAACACCGCATTGGCGCAGGGCGCGGTCATCGTCGCCTCGGCGGGCAACGCCAGCGAGGACGCGAGCGACTTTGCGCCGGCGAACTGCAGCGGCGTCATCACCATCGGCGGCAGCACGCGCCAGGGCAACATCACCAGCTACTCGAACTTCGGCCGGCGCGTCGATCTGTCCGCGCCGGGGGGCGACGGCGCACTCTCCGACTGGATCCTGTCGACCGGAAACGATGGGACGACCGGCCCCGGGAACCCGGACTACGAGTTCGCGGTAGGCACGAGCTTCTCCGCGCCTTACGTGTCGGCCACCGCCTCGCTCATGATCGCGCGCAACCCCAATCTGACGCCCGGTCGCATCCAGGACATCATCACCGGCACGACGCGCGATTTCCCGAGCGGGAGCGCGTGCGGCATCAGCGGCTTGTGCGGCTCCGGGCTGCTCGACGCCAGCCTCGCGTTGCAGAGCACGCTCCCGGGAACGGGCGCCGCGCCGCCGGGCACCGTACCGGTCGTCGAGTACTACCGCGCCGACAAGGACCACTACTTTCTGTCGGCCGATCCGGCCGAGATCGCGTTCGTCGACACTTTGACCAACACGTGGCAACGCACCGGCGAGCTGTTCTACGCCTGGACCGATCCGCTGCAGGCACCGCTCACGGCCGTGCCGGTATGCCGGTTCTATAGCCCGCTGCCGCTCGTCGACTCGCACTACTTCACCGCGAGCGCGACGGAGTGCCAGTTCATCGAGAATAACTGGCGGGGCACCTGGACGCTGGAGCTGCCGGCCGCGTTCTACGTGCTGCTGCCCGACGCGAGCGGCGCCTGCGCCGCCGGAACGCTGCCCGTGTATCGCTTCTTCGACAATCGGCAGGATGCGAACCAGCGGCACACGATCGATCTCTCGGTGCGCCGAGCGATGCTCAACCGCGCCTGGGCCCCGCAAGGCATCGGGCCCAACAACGTGATCTTCTGCACGCCGATCTGACGGTCGGGTGAGCGTACACTCCGGGCTGCGCCGCGGCAGCGGCGATGCGCGTGGCGACGTTTCGTTTACGCGACGCCCTGGCTCTATCCTACGCCCGTTCCTACGCCCGCTCGATCCAGCCGTTGACGGTGAAGCGCGAGTCGCGGAACTGCTTCGAAGGCACGTGCACGGGCATCACTTCGTGCATGACCGCGGCCTGGAAGAATACGATGCTGTTGTGTCGCGGCCCGATCACCTGGAACGAATCGGTGGCCGCGAACTTGCCGTTGCGAATCGTGTCGTCGTAGACGCGGAGCTCGCCGCCGGCGAAGCGCTTGGGCTCGCGATTGAAATAGTAGACGTACGTGAGCTGACGCTTGGAGGTCTCGTTCGGGCCGGCGTCGGTATGGACCTTGAAGTAGCTGCCGTCGATGCTGGCCGTGATCTGGCATTCGATCGCTCCGACGGGGAAGCCGCCCAGCCGCAGCTTCGGCATGACTTCGGGCATGACCGCGGTAATCTTGGATACGAAGAGCTCCCTCACCGCGTCGGGCGCGCCGAGGATGAGCGAGTGCCGGTAGTCCTCCTTGCCGTCGCTAACGCGCGATGGAACGAAGCGGCTCTCGCCGGCAAAAGCGAGCTCCATCAGCCATGCCAACGGGGACCCGGTGAGAAACGAGTCGATCTGCACGACCGGGTGGCGGACGAGATTGCCGTGGCCCTCCGCGGCGCTCGCCGCGGCCGCGGCCGCGACCGCCGACGACGGCACCGGCGCCGAGATGTCCGTCTCGCTCGGCGCATCGCTGTGAATCAGTACCGCCGGATCGGTGATCACGCCGACGAGCTGGTGCGCGGAGAAGGCGAGGGAGGCCCGCCCACCTTCCATGGGGATCTGAAACACGGACGGATGCGCAGCCCTCTGGCCGCTGTCGACGCCGGCCACCGCTGCGAGGAGCTGCGCCAGCACCGGATGCTCGGGCGGCACGACCAGCGTGGCGGACTGGCCGCCGGCGAGCAGGAGCTTGACCTTGACCTCGCGGGCGCTTGGCTGCTGAACGGTGAGCTTCATGGTCGGGCCGACCGGCGCTTCGTCGCTCGGCGTTACCCACCGCGGCGAAGGTCGCGCTGCGTTCGCCAGGAACGGCGCGAAACAACAACGATTATAAGGCCATCGAGGCGGCTTCAGCCGGCGGCGTCCGACGTGCGCGCCTCGCGGGCGATCTGCTCCCGCAGCGCCGCGTAGCGATCCTCGCCGCTCTTGCCGAACAACGGATCCTCGATATGCCGAACCGCAGCGTCGATGGCCGACCAGTCCCGCGCCCGCAGCAGGCCGACCGCCAAGGGCAGCAGCGCCGTCTCCTCGCGTTGCATGTGACTGCGGAAGGTCTCGATGTACTCCCGGGCGAGCACCTCGACGCGGTCGCGGGAAGTCATCGAGCCGTTGACGATGTCGTCCAGGGCACGAATCAGCGCGTTGCCGACGTCCTTCAAGCGCGCGTGCTGCGCGGTTAGCTCGTCGACGATCGGCTGCACGCCGGGTTCGCGCTCCGTGAGCCGTGCGAACGCCAGATCCTCCCTGGGGTGGTGCACGACGTCGGTGTAGTGCGTCATGTAGAACATGATGTCCGACATCAGGTCGTAGTCCGGCGATTCGCCCTCGTGAAAAAGGTCGAGCTGGCGCTGGAGGAGGTCGAGCAGGGTCGCGAAGTTGGCGTGCTCCTGGTTCCAGACAGAGACTGCATCGGGCATTGTCGTCTCCAGGTCAGCGGGTCAGCACGACCTTCTGATAGAGGCCGCCGTAATAGGTCTGCTTGCGGACGTCGCCGAGCGTCACATCCTCGGGCAGATACTCGGTGAGCTCCGCGTTCCACAGGTCGAGCGCAAACGGCTCGAGTCGAGCGAGCACCGCGCGCATCGCCGGACGCAGCGGATGCCAGCGATGCGGCCGGTGATAATCGACCAGCACGATCCTGCCGCCGGGCTTGGCGACTCGCACCGCCTCGGAGAGCGTGCGCCGGCGCACAGGGAGCGGCTGCTCGTGCAGCAGGAAGAACACGAGCACCATATCGTAGCTGGCATCGGCGAAGCCGAGCGCGGTCGAGTCGCGCAGCAGGAGATTCGCTCTCGCGCCCGGGGACAGCTTGCGTTGCAGATTGCGCAGTTGGATCGGCATCACGTCGACCACGTCGAGCGCCCCGTCCTCGGCGATGCGTTCGCTCAAGCGCACGGTGAGATCGCCGTAGACGCAGGCGACCTGCAGCGTTCTGCCGTGCGCCCCGGCCTCAATGAGCGCGGCATCGCGCAGCCGGGCGTAGTTGCCGAGCAGGATCGTGTTGACCAGCCACTCGCGCTCGAACACCCGCACCGCCCACGGGTGCACGTACGCCCACCAGTAGATCTCCTGCAGGTAGGACGGGACCGGCAGCGGAGCCGAGGTGGCCACGGCCCTCGCGTGCGACTGGGGAAGGCTGTTCTCCGGAAGCATGAACATGGGTCTCCGAATGTTCTCTGAATGCTGGCCCCGGTAGGCGCCGGGACTGCGAACGCGGCTGTAATCCCAATCCATGGTCAAGACCCGACCACGGCGAGCGCGTAGCCCGCGACCAGCGTGCCGATCAGGGCCGCACCATAGCAGGCGAGCTTGGCGGCGATTCCCTTACGCAAGCCCAGGTCGTGCAGGCTGTGAAAGATGCGGTGCGCGCCGTGCCACAGAAAGAGCGCGATGACGAGGAACGCGAAGAGCTTGCCGAGTCCGTTCTGCGCGAAGGCCAGCATACGCCGATAATCCATCAAGTCCGGCGGCAAGAGCAACCCCGCCGGGACCGCGATGCCAGTGATGAAGACCAGCATCGCGCCCATCAGCGCGGAGAGCAGTCCGCCCGCCCCGAACAGCGACCAGAAGATCGGTGCGTTCGAGCGCTTCATCGGGCGATTCCCATCAGCACGAGGAGGAGCACGACAGACAGCACGGCGGCGGCCGCCAGCCCGCTGCCGGTGATCACCTTCGCCGCGACTCGCCTGCCGCCGACGAAGAGCATCGGCATCGTCTTCGGCATGATGCGAAACCAGCTCCACGTATGGTAGAGAAAACCGGCGAGCAACACGACATGAAAGGCGAGCGACCAGGGACTGCGCAGCGCTTCCAGCCAGCCGTTGTACGCAGCCTCGCCCTGCGAGAGCCGGATCGCGCCGACGAGCAGCACCGCTGCGTAGGCGACCACCAGCACCGCGGTCGCTTCGCGGATCATGTAACGGACGTAAAACGGATTCCGCCGCCACCACCCGTCCATGCTTCGCACATAGGGACGACGCGCGCTCATTTTTGGACCCCCACGCTTGCGGCCTCATCGGCCAATTCGGCCGCTGCGCTGCCCCCAAAAGCGGGCGCGCAGTTCGCGCCTTGGGGCGGCCCTGCGCCGCTCATTTTTGGACCCCCACGCTTGCGGCCTCATCGGCCAATTCGGCCGCTGCGCTGCCCCCAAAAGCGGGGGCGCAGTTCGCGCCTTGGGGCGGCCCTGCGCCGCTCATTGCCCGGCTCCTCGCGGCAGGACGAAGCGGCGAAAGTAGTCGATCGCGCTCGCGGTTTTGTTCTGGTTGACGGCGTTGGCGGGGTCGACGCCCTTGGGGCAGACTTCGGAGCAATAGCCGACCGCCGTGCAGCTCCACACGCCTTCCTCGGCATTCACCAGTTCCATACGCAGGGCGCGCCCGCCGTCGCGCGAATCGGCGTTGTAGCGATGCAGCAGCGTGAGCGCCCCCGGACCGATGAAGTCCGGATCGAGCCCGTATTGCGGGCATGCGGCGTAGCAGAGCAGACAGTTGATGCATGAGCTGAATTGGAGGAAGCGTTCGAGCTCGGCCGGCGTCTGCAGGTATTCGCCCTGCTCGAGGGTGCGCGCTTCCCTGGGGAAGATGTACGGCTTGATCCGCTCGAGCTTGGTGATGAAATCGTCGATGCCGACCACGAGGTCGCGCTCGATCGGAAAATGCGCCAGCGGCTCGATGCGCACCTTGCCCGGATAATAGTCGCGCAGGAACGTCTTGCACCCGAGCTTCGGCACGCCGTTCACCATCTGCCCGCAACTGCCGCAAATGGCCATCCGGCACGACCAGCGGAAACTGAGTGTGCCGTCGAGGTCGTCCTTGATGCGCTGCAAGCCCTGCAGCACCGACATGTCCTCGGTGAACGGGACCTGGTAGCTCTGGAAATGCGGCGCGTCGTCCTGCTCGGGACGGTAGCGCAGGACTTCGATCTCGATCCGTTTGGCCTCAGGCATGGGCCGCCCTCTCGGTGGCGCGCTCGGCCTTTTCGCCCGCGGCGCCGTAAGCGCGCGTGCCCGGCGGGGAGCGCGTGATCTTCACCGCGCCGTAGTCGATGCGCGGCGCGCCCTCGCCGGCGTAATGCGAGAGGGTGTGCTTGAGGTAGTTCACGTCGTCGCGCTCACTGTGGCCGTCGAGCCGCTGGTGCGAGCCGCGCGACTCCCTGCGGTTGAGCGCCGAATAGGCCACCGCCTGCGCCACGTCGAGCAGATACCCCAGCTCGAGCGCGAGCAGCCACTCGGTGTTCCACACGCTCGACTTGTCCTCGACGTTGACGTTCCGGTAACGCTCTCTCAGCGTGTCGAGCGTGGCGCAGGTCGCGCGCATGTCGGCTTCGTTGCGGTAGATGCCGCAGCCGCGCTCCATGCTCGAGGCCATTTCGTTGCGCAACACGGCGATGCGCTCGGTTCCCGGTCGCGTGACGAGGCCGAGCGCCCGAGCGCGCGCCGCTTCGGCCGCCTTGGCGATCGCGCCGCGATTGCCTGGGGTCGCCGAGCGCGCGAACTTCGCCGCCTCGCGTCCCGCGACCTTGCCGAACACGGCGAGCTCGGCGAGCGAATTGGAGCCCAGCCGGTTCGCGCCGTGGATGCCCACGCTGGAGCACTCGCCGACCGCGTAGAGGCCCGGCAACGGGGTCGTGGTGTTGATGTCGACGAGGACGCCGCCCATGGTGTAGTGCACCGCCGGACGCACCGGGATCGGCGCGTGCACCGGATCCACACCGAGAAACTCCTCCGCCATCTCGCAAATCTGCGGCAGGCGCTCGTGCAGCATCTTCTCGCCGAGATGGCGCAGGTCGAGATGGACCACCCGCCCCTGCGGCGTGTCGATCGTGCGTCCCTTCTGCTCCTCGTGCCAGAACGCCTGGCTCAGTCGATCGCGCGGACCGAGCTCCATCGCCTTCTTGCGCGGCCATGGATCGGGCGGTCCCAATCCGTAGTCCTGCAGGTAGCGATAGCCGTCCTTGTTGACGAGGATCCCGCCCTCGCCGCGGCAAGCCTCGGTGATGAGCAGCCCCGTCCCGGGCAGCGCGGTGGGGTGGTACTGCATGAACTCCATGTCGCGCAACGGCACGCCGTGGCGATAAGCGAGCGCCATGCCGTCGCCGGTGACGATGCCGCCGTTGGTGTTCTGGCGGAAGACGCGGCCGGCGCCGCCGGTGGCGATGATCACGGCCTTCGCCTCGATCAGCGTGAACGCGCCGGTCCCGATCGCGATGGCGAGCACGCCCTGGCAGCGCCCGTCCTCGACCATCAGCTCGCAGCAGAAGTATTCGTCGAAGCGCTTGATCGACGGATACTTGATCGATGTCTGGAACAGCGTGTGCAGCATGTGGAAGCCGGTCTTGTCGGCGGCAAACCAGGTGCGCTCGATCTTCATGCCGCCGAAGGCGCGCACGGCGACGTGTCCGTCGTCCTTGCGGCTCCACGGACAGCCCCAGTGCTCGAGCTGCACCATCTCCTCGGTGCAATGGGCGACGAAGTAGTCGACCACGTCCTGCTCGCACAGCCAGTCGCCGCCGGCGACAGTGTCGTCGAAGTGATGCTGCAGGCTGTCGTGCGCCTGGACCACGCCGGCGGCCCCGCCCTCGGCCGCCACGGTGTGGCTGCGCATCGGATAGACCTTCGACACCAGGGCGATGGTGAGCGACGGATCGGTTTGCGCCGCGGCGATCGCCGCGCGCAGCCCCGCGCCGCCCGCGCCGACGATGGCGATGTCCGCCCTGAAGACCTCCATGACTCGAGTTCCTCTCCCGCGCCCGCATAGGCGTTTCCGCAGCCTGCGTTAGGCCTGCAGGCTTGATTATGGTACCGGTCGCACGGCGCTCTTTGACCTAGGTCAGCATTGGCCGCGGTAGGTTCCGTTGACGGCAGGCGATCAGGGGCTTTGTCCTGCAGACCGTCTGGCGCGCACCGCCTCTCGTCGTCGTTGTCCTCAGCGCGCTTGGCGGGATCGCCCTTGCCTGGACCGCGCCGTGAACGCTGCCCTCATGAGGAAGCGGGTCGGCGCGCCTCGCGCCGAAGGCCCGACTCGCGCTCGAAGAGATGCAGCGCCGATTCCGCGAAGCCGAGCCGGACGGCTTCACCCTCCTTGAGCGACAAGCGATGCGGCGTGCGCATCTTGACCAGATGCCCGTCGACCTGCACGTCGACGAGCCGGGTCTCGCCCAGGTCTTCAACGAGATACACCTGACCGGGGATGCCGTGCTCGCCGATCGCGAGCGCGCCAGGACGCAGGCCCACGGTGACGAGCCCCTCTTCGCCGAGGTCGCGCGCGAAGGCGAGCTCGGTCCCGCCGACGGCGAGCTTCCCGCGGCGCACCTCGCCGGGCAGAAGATTCATCGGCGGGCTGCCGATGAACGCGGCCACCGCCGTGGACTCGGGTCGCTCGAAGATTTCGTGCGGGGTGCCGATCTGCGCGATGCGGCCTTCCATGAACACCGCGATGCGATCGGCCATCGTCATCGCTTCTTCCTGATCGTGCGTCACGTACACTGTCGTGATTCCGAGCGCGCGCTGCAGCTTCTTGAGCTCGACCCGCGTCTCCACGCGAAGCTTCGCATCGAGGTTCGACAGCGGCTCGTCGAGCAGGAAGAGGCGCGGCTTGCGCACGATCGCGCGGGCGAGCGCGCAGCGCTGCTGCTGGCCTCCGGAGAGCTGCCCGGGCCGGCGTTCGAGCAGCTGATCGATCCGCACCTTCGCGGCCGCTTCGCGCACCGCGGCGTCGAGCTCCGCGCGGGACGTCCCGACCATGCGCAACGGAAACGCGATGTTCTCGTAGACGCTCATGTGCGGGTACAGCGCATAGCTCTGGAACACCATGGCCACGTCGCGCGCACCGGGGTCGCGCTGCGTCACGTCGACGCCGTCCATGGTCACCCGCCCGGCATCGTGCGGCTCAAGCCCCGCCAGAATGCGCAGCGTCGTGGTCTTGCCCGAGCCCGAAGGACCGAGCAGCGCGAAGAATTCTCCCGGAGCGATCGCGAGGTCGATCCCATACAGGACCGTCACCGCGCCGTGCCGCTTGACGATCCCTTCGAGACCGACGGTGCCTGCCGCGCTCATCGCCGTCCGCCGCCTTTCACCGCGCCGACGGTGAGCCCCTTGACGATGTGCCGCTGCGCGAGGAGGCCGAGGATCACCACGGGCGCCATCGCCAGGACGGAACCGGCGGCGAGCTTTCCCCAGAGCGTCTGCTCCACCGAGATGAAGTTGAACATCGCGACCGTCACCGTGCGCACGCGGTTGCCGCCGAGCACGACCGCGAACAGGAACTCGTTCCAGGCGTTGAGAAACACGAAGATGGTCGTGACCGCGATGCCGCCGCGCGCCTGCGGCAGGATCACGTACCAGAGCGCGCGCACGCGCCCGGCGCGATCGAGCAGCGCCGCCTCCTCCATCTCGCGCGGGATGTCCTCGAAATACGAAACCATGAGCCAGATCGCGAACGGCAGCGAGAAGGTCAGATAGATCGCGGTGAGCCCCCAATACGTGTCGAGCGCGGCGAGCTTCTGCAGCACGAGATAGTACGGAATGATGAGACCGACCGGCGGCAGCATCTGGGTGGCGAGCACGTAGAAACCCGCGCCGCGCTTCCCCGGAAACTCGAGCCGGGCGAGCGCGTACGCGGCGGGCACGGCGATCAACATGGTCAGCGCCGTGGCCGCGCTCGCCACCGCGAAGCTCGAGAAGAGATTCGGGAGAATCGTCGCCGGGCCGAACGACACGTCGGCGTAATTCGCCAGCGTGGGCGTGAAGACGAGCGTCGGTGGGTAGGCGAGCACGTCGCGCTCGGTCTTGAACGAAGTGAGCACCGCCCACAGCACGGGGAAAGCCCACCCGGCGAGAACGATGACGGCCAGCGTCGCAAGTGCGGGACGGCGGAGCTTCATCGCGCTCGGCGCAAGCGGAACATGAAAAACGAGATGGCGAGCGTGATCGCGAGCAGCACCACCGCGAGCGCCGCACCATAGCCCAGACTGAATTCGCTGAACGAAGTCCGGTACGCGTAGAGATTGAGGATCTCCGTGGCGGTCCCCGGGCCGCCACCGGTCGCCGCGAAAATCGCCGCGAAGGCCGAGAGCGCAACCATGGTGCGCATGATCACCACGATGACCACCGCCGGGCGGATGAGCGGCAGCGTGATGCGCCGGAAGCGCTGCCACGCATTGGCCCGATCGATGCGTGCCGCCTCGAAGATTTCCGGCGGCAGCGACGCCAGGTTCGCGAGGATCACGAGAAAGGCGAACGGCGTCCATTGCCAGGTGTGGATCGCGATCACCGAGATCAACGCCAGCCGCGGGTCACCGAGCCAGTTGTGCGTGCCGAGACCCAGCGCGCGCGTGACGAGATCGACCAGACCGAAATCGGGCGAGAGCACGAAGGTGCGCCAGAACAAGCCGACCACCACCGGCGCGAGCACGAGTGGCAGGATGGCGGCGATGCGCAGCGCCGCCTGGCCGCGCGGAATCTGCATCACGAGCAGCGCGAGCGCGAGCCCGATCGCGACCTGCAGCACGACGGTGGCGCCGGTGTAGACGAGCGTGAGCCAGAGCGAATTCCAGAAACGCGGGTCGCCGCCCATGCGCGCGAAATTGTCCAGCCCGGTGAAGCCCGACAGCCACGGCATCGCGAGATCGATGCGGTTCAAGCTCGTCCAGGCGAGATAGACGAGCGGCACCGTCGTCGTCAAGGCGAGCATCGCGAGCGCCGGCGCGAGCAGCGCCAGCGCGAAGCGCCGCTCGCTCTGCACGAGCGTTCGGACGCGGGGGGAGGCGTTGCTCAAGCTGTAAGCACCGTATCCGAAATGCGTAACGACGTCGTCCCCGCGAATGCCGGGACCCAGCGACTTTCGCGTCCGAAACGACGCTGGATTCCCGCCTGCGCGGGAATGACGTGCCCGATTCAGCTCTTCAGGATCTGCTCGATCCGCGACTGCGCGGCGTCGAGCGCATCCTTCGCCTTCATTTGTCCAACGAGCGCCGATTGGATCGCGGTCGCCATGGTATCGCCGATGGCGGGCCATTGCGGCACGCGCGGCCGCCAGTCGACGTCGGTGTCCTGCTCGAGCGATTCCAGCGCGGCGGTCACGAAATTCGCGCCTTGCGAGCTCATCGCCTGAACGAACTCCGGCGCCTTCCACAGCGAGGTTCGATTCACGCCCGAGCGCTTGAGCGGGCCGGTCGACTTCCACGACGTACGCGCCTGGGTTTCCGCGGCCGCCGCCCAGGAGATGAAGAGCCACGTCGCCTTCTTCGCACGCTCCGAGAGCGCCGCGTTGACCGGGAAGCCCCAGTTCCAGATGGAGGTCACGCGCTTGCCCGTAGGACCCTTGGGCCAGCGCGCGAAGCCGATCTTGCCGATGACCTTCGATTTCTCGGGATTGTTGAGCACGGCGGCCGAGGAATGCGCGTCGATGTAGACGCCGATCGTGCCTTGCGAGAACGCGTCGGCGATATCGGGCCAGTTCCAGTTGCGCACGGCGGGCGGCGCGTAGCGCGAGAGAATGTCCACGTACCACTCGAGCGCACGCACCGCTTCCGGCGAGTTGACGCGCACTGTGGAGCCGGCGAACCACGAGCCGCCGAATTCGCGGAAGATCGACGGGTAGATGTACATGTTCTGGCCCGCGCCGGCGAAACCGCGGAGCGCGACACCCCAGACGCGGTTGCCGGGATCGTGCACCGCCTTGGCGTTCTCGACGAACTGCTCGAGCGTGTCGGCGGGCTTGAGCCCCTTGGCATCGTAGAGATCCTTGCGATAGACCTGGACCGTCATCTCGCCGTCGTAAGGGATGCCGTACGGCTTGCCGTCGACCGCATCGGCGTCGCGCCAGGCTTTCACGATGTCCTCGAAGCGGAACCACGCCGGATCGGTGAGCGTCGGATCGCTCAAGTAACGGTCGAGCGGATCGACCCACTTGTTCGATACGTACAGCGGGTAGTACATCGGATCGGCCGCGTGGGTGCCGTAGGTCGCGGTCTTTGACGAGAGATCGAGCATCGCCTTCTGCCGGATCTGTCCCGGAGGCACTTTCTCGAACCGCACGCTGATCCCCGTGAGCGCCTCGAACTGCGGGGCGAGCCCGATCAGGCTGTCGAAGTAGCCCGCCGGAATCACCGCGACCGAGATCTGCTCGCCCGCGACCTGGCGCCAGTTGATCTTGGCTTGCTGGTACGGAGCGAGATCGGTGCCCTGCGCTTCCGTGCGCCGGATGACGTAGGGGCCCGCGACAAGCGCAGCGCCGCCGGCGGCTATCGCCTTGAGCGCGCGCCGGCGCGCCGGTTGCTCGATCCTGCCCTTAGAACGTTCACTCATGTCAATCCTCCTCGTGGGCGATTTTTCAGCGCATCGCGATGGTCAACGAATCGCCGCGAACGGGCTGCATCCCGGCGCGTCCTCGGCACTTTCGGCCTGCAGCAAGAGATACTCCGGGAAGCGGCCGCCGGCGTCGGCTTTGCCGATCTCGAACAACCGCTGCACAACCTCCGGATGCTTGTCGGCGAGGTTCGGCGCGTCGGGCCTCGGCCGCGGCGAGTCGTACAGGAACGGCCCGTGGCCGTTGATCTTGCAGTTGAGCCACCAGCGGTCGTCGACCACGGTCATCGCGCTGCCCCAACCCACCGTGACATGATCGCGAATGGGCGTGCCGTCGCCAAAGGCCGTGCGCCAGAACGAGCGGCCGTCGATCGGCGCCGGCGGCGTAACCCCCGACGCTTCGAGCAGCGTGGCGGAGATGTCGTGGTGCTGCACGAAGGCGTTGCACACGGTTCCCGCGCCGAGGCTCTGCGGGTGGCGCACGAGCAACGGTATTTCGTAGCTCTCGGGATCCGATGGGTAGCCGCGCTTCCCGATATAACCGCGCCGCTCCCACAAGCTATGGCCGTGATCGGAAGTCACGACCACGAGCGCCTCGTCGAGGACGCCGGTCGCGCGGAGCGTGGCGATCAGGTGGCCGAACCAGCGGTCGCACATCTCCACCAACCCCGCGTAGTTCGCCCGCGTGCGCTTGACGAGCGCCGGCGCGAGTCGCGGCATCTCCGCATACGGCGAGATGACCTGCTCCTGACCCTCGCTCGCGTCGTGCCGCCGCCGATAATGCGCCGGCACGAACCAGGGCTCGTGCGGGTCGAACGATTCCACGGTGAGGAACAAGCGTTTGGCGTCCAGGTTCTGCTCGATCCAGCGCGCGGCTTCCTGCATGACCTGCGCGTTGAACCACAGCTCTTCGCGCACCCGGTCGCGCATGTTGAGCAGGATCCGGCTCGAGAACCAGTGTGCGCCGTAGCCGGGCTGCTCGAGACCCGTGGCCTTGCCGCGCAGCTCCTGCAGTTCGCGCGGCACCCAATGATCGATCTCTTCCTGCGAGGGAAACGGGCCGCTGCGCGCCGCGTCGGCTTCCTGGCCGCGGATGAAGGTCCACTGCTGGAAGCCGCGCCAGAAATTCTTCGACGGCTTGAACTCGTGATAGAGATCGGAGATGAGCCCCGTGCGAAAACCCCGGCCTTCGTACATCTCGGCCAGCGTGGTCTGGTCCTCGGGTATCGGCCCCCAGCCCGGCGCGATACCGACGAAGTCGCCCTTGATGTGGCGGAAGTCGCCGTTCTCGAACGGGAACGTCTGCAGGCCCGTGTAAATCGTGCGCCGGGCGCAAAGGGTCGGCAGCGCTTCCGGATACGCGCGATCGAAGCGCACCGACTCGCGGGCGAAAGCATCGAGGTTCGGCGTCGCGATCGATCCCCACGGCGGCGGCTCGCCGTAGCAGCTCACCGCATCGCGGCGCAGGGTGTCGAAGATGACGAGGACCACGTGCCGGATCGGCGCCCGCTCTGCTGTCATGAATGAAGACTCCCGTGTAGACACCGGCCCGCCGGTACCGGCCGCGGAGTGGTGATGTATTCGATTACAGATGCTCCCATAGACCCCAGTCTTTGTCAATATTTTCATAGGGTTCATAGGGTATTTGCTTGCCGTGCCGGTTGCAAGCCGTTATGAAAACGATAACACCCAGTGTATGCTCGGGTGGCCATGCCGCGACCGAGCCCCTTCTCCGACGCTCGCCGGCGCGCCAGCGCCAAGGACGTTGCGCGGCTGGCGGGCGTTTCCACCGCAACCGTATCGCGTGCGATCAATTCGCCGGAGGAGGTCGACGCCGACACGCGCCGTCGCGTCGCCACCGCGATCAGGCAGCTAGGCTACGTTCCCGACGGCGCGGCGCGGGCGCTGCGAAGCCGACGCAGCAAGATGATCGGCGCGGTCGTGCCCTCGTTCGACTACGCGCTCTACGCGCGCACGACCAGCGCGTTGCAGGCGGTGCTCGACGAGCGCGGCTACGCGCTCGTGCTCGCCACGCACTACTACGATCTCGGGACCGAGGTGCGCGTCACCGAGCAGCTCATCACGCACGGCGTCGATGCCTTCGCGTTCGTCGGCCTCGATCACGATTCCCGGCTGTACACGCTGCTCGACAACTACGGCCGGCCCTATGTGCTCACCTGGGGCGTCGATGCATCGCGCATGCATCCGTCGATCGGCTTCGACAACCGCGCCGCGACCTACGAAATGACGCGCTACCTGATCGAGCTCGGGCACCGGCGCTTCGGTCTGATCAGCGCGCCGACCGCAGGCAACGATCGTGCGCGCGAGCGCGGCGCGGGCGTGCGGGCGGCGCTCGCGGCGCACGGGCTGCACCTTCCGGACACGAACGTGCACTACGGTTCGATCTCGCTTGCTTCGGCGGCGCAATGCATGGAGAGAATGCTGGCCCTGCGCCAGCGGCCGACCGCCGTGATCGCCACCAACGACGTATTCGCGGTCGGGGCGATGATGAAGTGTCGCGAGCTCGGCGTGAGCATCCCTGAAGATGTCTCGGTGACCGGCGTCGACAACACCGATCTCGGCGCAACGCAGACGCCACCCTTGACCAGCATAAGCACGCCCATCGTCGAAATCGGACGCCGAGCGGCGCTCCAGCTCATCGCGCAGCTGGAAGGTCAGGCCGTCGAGCTGCAGCAGGAACTTGCGTTCGAGCTGGTCAGGCGCGGCAGCACTGCGCCGCCTTTGGCAGAACCGGCCGAGAGCCTGCCGAAACGGCGACGCGTTGCTTCCCGGCGCTAATCTTCGAGCCCGAACTCGCGCAGAATCGCCGCCTTGAGCTCGACCAATCGCGGATCTAGGTCAGCATTGGCCGCGGTAGGTTCCGTTGACGGCAGGCGATCAGATCGTCTCGGGAATCATCTTGATCGCGCCGCACGGACATTCGGAGACGCACAGGCCGCAGCCCTTGCAGTAGTCGTAGTTGAACTGGAAGCGCTTGCCGGGCCCGAGCTTGATCACCGCATTGTCGGGACACACGCCGTAGCAATTGTCGCACTCGAAGCAGTTGCCGCACGAAAGGCAGCGCCGCGCCTCGAACAACGCATTGGTCTCGTCGAGACCGTACACGACCTCCTCGAAGGTCGACGTGCGGCGGACGATGTCGAGCGTGGGCCGCACGGTCTTGGGCGCGTCGCTGTAGTACCAGGTGTTGAGCTTGTCGAACGTCGCCAGCTCGTGCTTCGGCGGCGGCGCGTAGACCTTGCCCGCGAGCCAGGCGTCGATGTGCTGCGCGGCCTTCTTGCCGTGACCCACAGCCACCGTCACGGTGCGCTCCGAAGGCACCATGTCGCCGCCGGCGAAGATGCCGGCGTAGCCGGTCATCATGCTGGGCGAGACCTGCACGGTGCTATCCTTGAGCACCAGCCCCGGGACACCGTGCAGCAGCGACAGATCGACGTCCTGTCCGAGCGCCAGCACCAGAGAGTCCGCCTCGAGCGTTTCGAATTCGCCGGTGGGCTGCGGGAATCCTGTGGCGTCGAGCGCCATCTTTTCCACGGTCAGCGTGCCCTCGTCGGCCATGTTCCTGATCGTCGAGAGCCAGCGGATCAGCACGCCTTCCTGCAGCGCCTCCTCGACCTCGAAGTCGTGCGCCGGCATCTTCTCCCGCGTGCGCCGGTAGACGATGATCGAGTCGGTCGCGCCCAGCCGCTTGGCGGTGCGCGCGACGTCGAGCGCGGTGTTGCCCCCGCCGTACACGACGACACGGCGGCCGAGCAGTGGCTTATCCTCGCCTTCCATGGCGCGCAGCACGGACACCGCGTCGAGCATGCGCGCCGCGGATCCGGCGGGGAGGTACGCCCGCTTGGCGATGTGCGCGCCCACTGCGAGAAACGCCGCGTCGAAGCGGCCCGCCCGCATCGTGTCGAGAATGTTGGTGACCTTGGTGTTGAGCGTAAGCTCGACCCCCAGATCGAGGATGCGCTCTACTTCCGCGTCGAGCACCTCGCGCGGCAGTCGATATTTCGGGATCCCGAAGCGCATCATGCCGCCGGCGAGCGGGCCCGCCTCGACGATCCTCACCCGGTGCCCGCGCCGCCGCAGGTGATACGCCGCGGACAGCCCGGAGGGGCCGGCGCCGACGACGAGCACGCGCTTGCCGGTTTCGGCCTTCGGCGGGGCGAATCTCCAGCCACGCTTGAGCGCTTCGTCGCCCAGGAAGCGCTCGACCGAGTTGATGCCCACTGCCTCGTCGAGCATGCCGCGATTGCACGCCTGCTCGCACGGGTGATAGCACACGCGGCCCATGATCGCGGGCAAGGGGTTGTCCTCGGTGAGCGCGCGCCACGCGGCTTCGTAATCGCCGGATTCGGCGTGGAAGAGCCAGCTCTGGATGTTCTCGCCTGCCGGACAGGCGTGGTTGCACGGAGGCAACCGGTCCAGATAGACCGGGCGGTTGGTCCGCCACGAGCCGGTACGGTTGGCGAGGCTCGACCCGACGTCGAGCGTGATGGCGAACGGCTTCTCCACGGCAGCGTCCCGGCGACTAACTAGTCCAGCAAGCCGAACTCGGCGATATTGCGGTCGGCGATCGCCTGGATGCGCGCGATGCGCGCCGAGTCCTCCGGCGCGGCGAAAAGATGCGCGAAGCGCTTCTGCAGCTTCAGATACTCGGTGACCGGGACCTTCGACCGGATCGGCGTGCGCCCGGTGATCTCCCCGTGCTGCCCCTCGAACAGCGCAAAGAGCCCCGACTCGACCGCGAGCCGCGCGACTTTGATCGTGTCGTGCGGCGCCGATCCCCAGCCGAGCGGGCAGGGAACGTGGATGTGGATGTAGCGTGCGCCCTCGATCCCCATGGCGTAGGTGACCTTGCGCTCGAGGTCGCGCAGGTTGGCCACGCTCGCCGTCGCGACGTAAGGAATGCGATGCGCCATCGCGATCAGCGGCAGGCTCTTGCCCGTGCCGAAAACGTTGCCGGGCGAAGCGCCGACCGCGGGCGTGGTGGCGGTGCGTGCGGCCGGCGGCGTGGCGCTCGAGCGCTGCACGCCGGTATTCATGTACGCCTCGTTGTCGTAGCAGATGTAGAGCACGTCGTCGTTGCGCTCGAACATGCCCGACAGGCACCCGAACCCGATGTCGGTCGTGCCGCCGTCGCCGCCCTGGGCGATGACGCGCACGTTCTTGCGCCCGAGCGCGCGCTGGGCGGCGGCCACGCCCGAAGCCACCGCTGCCGCGTTGCCGAACAGCGAATGGATCCACGGGATCTGCCAGGAGGTCTCCGGATAGGGTGTCGAAAAGACTTCCAGGCAACCGGTCGCGTTCACCGCGATGAGCTGGTTGCCGGTAGCGCGCATCGCGGCGTCGATGGCGTAGCGCGCACCGAGCGCCTCGCCGCAGCCCTGGCAGGCGCGATGCCCGGAGTTGAGCGAGTTGGTGCGCCGCATGTCCGCCTGCACCGAGCGCTGGTCTTCGCGGAGCAGCCTGTTACCCACCGTGAAGGTGCCGGTCTGGTAGAACTTGACCGCTTGCGCTTCCACGCAGCTCTCCCGTCTCATCCGATGCGCGAGGCGACCGTGCCGAGCCGGCGCAGGATCGCCTCGGCCGTCGGCCCGGTGCGGCGAGCCGCAGCCTCGCGCTCGAGCGCGTGACTGACCACATCGGCGTTGAGATCGAGGAAGGTGACCTGGTCGAGCTCGTCGCGCTCCGCATCCTCGAACAGCCGTCGGAGCGAGGCTCGGGTGATGGCGCGCCCGCCCAGCCCCGCGATCACCGTGTAGCCGTTGAGCACGATGCCCGACAGCGACTTGCTCACCCCGTCGGAAACGATGCCGCCCAATCCCACCGCCAGGCATTTCTCCAGCACGACCACGCGCCTCGCACCCTGCAGCGCCTCGCGCAGGACCGCGAGCGGGAAGGGACGGAACGAGCCGATCGACACCGAGCCGATGCGCGAGCCCTCGGCGCGCATCTCGTCGACCACCTCCTGCACCGTGCCGTTGACCGACCCCAGCGCGACCACGATCGTCTCGGCGTCGGCGGTGCGATAGGTGCGGATGAGCCCGCCGGAATCGCGACCGAACTGCTTCCGGAAGGCCGCCGCAAGCTCGGGAATCAAGCGCAGCGCCCGGAGCTGCTTGTGATGCGACAGATAGCGCACCTCGGTGAACGCCTCGGGGCCGACCATCGCACCGATGCTCACCGGCTCGGCCGGATCGAGAATCTGCCGCGCCTCGTAGCGCGGCAGGAACTCGTCGACCTCTTCCTGTGTGGGCACGTCGACCCGCTCGTAGGCGTGGGTGAGGATGAACCCGTCCATGCACACCATCACCGGACAGGAGAGCTCCTCGGCGAGCCGGAACGCCTGGATGTGCAGATCGAGCGCTTCCTGGTTGGTCTCCGCGTAGAGCTGGATCCAGCCGGCGTCGCGCATCGACATGCTGTCGGAGTGATCGTTCCAGATGTTGATCGGCGCGCCGATCGCCCGGTTGCCGATGGTCATCACGATGGGCAGCCCGAGCCCTGCGGCGTTGTACACCGCTTCGGCCATGAACAGCAGCCCCTGGCTGCTGGTGGCGGTGTAGGTGCGCACGCCCGCCGCCGACGCGCCGATCGCGACCGAAAGCGCCGCGAACTCCGATTCGACGTTGATGAACTCGCAGTCGAGGAGCTCGCGGGCTCTCACCATCTCACCCAGGGCTTCGACGATGTGCGTCTGCGGGGTGATGGGGTAGGCGCAGATCACCTGCGGACGGCAGAGCGCGACCGCCTCGGCCACCGCGTGCGAGCCTTCCGTCTGCTTAAGCATCGACAAGATCCTTCGCCTTAAGCGCGAGGTCGAACGCCTCGGTGGCCGCGGCGACGTTCTTTTCCGCCACCGTGGCGGGAAACTTCTGGCGGATGGCGGCGACCACCGAGCGCAGCGTGATGAGCTTGGTGAGCGCGGCAAAGCCCGCGAGCAGCGGCACGTTCGGCACCGAGCGCCCCACGTGCTTCAATGCGAGCTCGGTGGCCGGGAGCGAGCACAAACGATAGCGCTGCACGCCGCCGGCAAAGCCCTCCAGGCCGAGCTCCTCGAAGCTGCGCGTCGAGTTGATCAGGATGATGCCGCGTGCGCGCAGGCCGCTGAACAGATCGACCTGATGCAAAAGCGTGGGGTCCTGCACGATCAGCGCATCGGGATCGAGCACCGGCTCACGCAGGCGAATCGCCTTGTCGTCGATGCGGCAGAACGCCATCACCGGCGCTCCCATGCGCTCCGAGCCGAAGCTGGGGAACGCCTGGGCATAGCGCCCCTCGAGGAAGGCGGCAATCGACAACATCTCCGCGCCGGATACCACGCCCTGGCCGCCGCGGCCGTGAATGCGAATTTGAAACATCTGCTCGAGTCGCCTGGATCGTGCGCCGGGGTGATCTTCGATTCGGACGAGCCTGCCAGCGCTGATTTGCTCTTGTGCGGATTCTTGACCGTCTCGCAACGAGCCGCTTTGACGCAGGTCAACACCGGTCGGGCAAGCCCACGAATCGCCCGAGCCTAGGAATCTTCCTCGGCCGAGATGGGATCATTTCCTACGGACGCGGTCGCGCCGGATCAACGGGGACGCGAACTCTCCGCCGACCGCTGTGCCCAATTAAGACCATCTCCAGACATGGCGGAGGTCATGATGTCCAAACGCGCAGTTGTTGCAATGGCCGAGCGGGACAGACGGCGAGGCAAATCGGCGAGTACCCAGGCGGGCGAATTCGTCAGGGAAGAGATTCGCCATGTGCGACAAGGCAAGCATGGCGCCCGATCCACCAAGCAGGCCATCGCGATCGGACTTTCCAAGGCGCGCCGTGCCGGCGTACGTCTGCGGCCGCCGAAGGCGGGCGCCGTGTCGAAGCGAACGCGAAGGAGTGCGCAGCGCCAACTCGCCGCAAGAGAGCGCCCCCGCTCGGTTTCCCGCAAACGGTCGCGGGCGATCGCCAGGGCGCTCCAACGCGAAGGGCGCGGAGCGGCCTCCAAGGTCGCGCTGGCGCGACAAGCCCGATCGGCAGCATCGAGGCGAAGCGCCGCGAGTCGTTCCGCGGCGGCGCGCAAGGCGGCTCGGACAAAAGGAGCTGCGGGCCGTTCCGCCGCCGCAAAGAAAGCCGCAGGCACGCGAGCCAGGCGAGCCAGACACCGCTCGTAAAAGCACGCGAATCAGCGCCTTGGCCGGCTTTGACGCCACTCTGCGCAGCCGGAGGGAACCTCTGGCGCGTTTGCCGAATCAATAAGTTAAAATCGGCAAGCGGGTTCCGCAGGACGTCCCCCGGGGGAAGTTATGCGCATCCTGATCACCAACGACGACGGCGTTTACAGTCCCGGCATTGCGGCGCTGGCCGAGGTCGCCGCCGGTTTTGGCGAGGTGCGCCTCGTCGCTCCGCACGTCGAGATGTCCTCGACCGCACACTCCATCACGGCCTCGCGCCCCTTGACCTACAAGCGCACGCCATTGAGGGACATCGAGGCGTATCGCGTCAATGGCACGCCCGCAGATTGCGTCGCGATCGGCGCCTATCACTGGGAAGGCGTCGAGCTGGTCCTGTCCGGGATCAACTTCGGAAGCAACCTGGGGAATGCGATCTGGTACTCGGGCACGCTGGCGGCGGCCAAGCAGGCGGCGCTGATGGGCATGCGCGGGATCGCCATCAGCACGCCGGCGGTCGGCGAGGAGCTCAAAGTCGACGCGATGAAGCCTTGGATTCACAGGCTGCTCGACTCTCTCGTTCCGGCGAAGGAGCTCACGCTCGTCAACGTCAACCTGCCGGCGAAAGTCCCGCGCGGCGTGCGCTGGACGAGGCAATCGGTCCGCCACTACGACGGCAAGGTCGTCCCGGGCAAAGACCCCATGGGACGGAGCCTGTACTGGTTTACGGTGACGCCGATCGAAGAGATCGAGGAAGGGACGGATCGCTGGGCGGTGGAGCAAGGTTACGTGTCGGTGACCCCGCTACGGCTCGATCTCACCGACGAAAAACAGCTCGCACAGGTCTCGGCCGCGCGCTCCCTTGCCGAGCTTTCCTTCGCCTGACTCGCCTCGGTCGACGAGATCCTCCTGCACCCAGACCGGCGTCCAGTCGCTTTCAGCGTCCGCGTCCGGTTGCGCGGTCTCGGGGAGAGAAGCAGGCGTAGGCTCAACGCAGGTCACGCGATCTGCTTCTTCGCGAGAGTCCACCGCGGCCACGGTGGCCGTGGGCATCGCCGCATCGGAGCCCTCATCGCTCCTCCGCGTTAACCACCGCCCCGGCGGAACAGGCCCACGACCAGCGACACCACGAACAGGAGCAGGAAGATGAAGAAGAGAATCTTGGCGATTTCAGCAGCGCCTGCGGCGATGCCGCCGAAGCCCATCACTCCGGCGATCAGTGCTACGATGAAAAATACGAGCGCGTAATAGAGCATTGTTTCTCCTTTCTTTCTATTTCGTCAGCCGACTCGCGGGCGAGCCTCGCGCCATCGGCAAGGTCGCGACTGACGCTCGCTGCGACATCGGCTCAATGCTCCCTCGGCAAGCATTCGGCTGTCTATCGGTGATTTGCTGATCTTCGCTAGGACGATCCGGTCGCCCCGCTCGGAACCTGTCCGACACCGGCTCGAGTATCCTACCTCTTCGAGTGTCCTACCTCTGAATCAGACCGCGTCTGATGGCGAAGGGCGGCTGACCCGTCGCAGTATCGTTGCTGGGTAGGTCAGGCGTCGGCCCGGCGTTGGCGCCTGCCGAGCGCACCCGAGGAACCCGATGTACGTGTGTCCATTCGATATGACCTGGTGCAACCGCCCTGAGTGCACGACAGGGACGTGTGAGCTGACTGGCGAGTCCCCGTTCAGTCCCTGCGTCCGCTGCGGCGCCCTCATCGCGGGTCAAGTCGTGGCCGCGGTGTGCGAGGAGTGTCTAGCGGTCGATCTCGCAGAAAGGATGACCTATCGACGATTACGAAACCGCGTGACGCGTCACCTCTCGCCGGCGTCATTCCCGCGAAAGCGGGAATCCAGTGTCTTCGCCCGTAAAGACGCTGGTCCCCGCTTTCGCGGGGACGACGATCGTGCAGACGCGAAGCGTCACGCGGCTGAGTAAAGCTCAAATAGATCATGGCCCGTTCCCTCTGGAAAGGTGCGATCAACTTCGGGCTCGTCAATATCCCGGTCGAGCTCTTTCCGGCCGAGGAGCGCAAGGAGTTCGAGTTCTCGATGCTCGACAAGCGCGATCTCTCGCTGGTCGGCTACAAGCGCTACAGCAAGAAGAGCGGCAAGGAGGTTGCCTGGAGCGACGTTGTCAAGGGCTACGAATACGACAAGGATCGCTACGTCGTGCTCACCGAGGAGGATTTCCGGCGGGCGAATGTGAAGGCGACCCGGACGATCGATATCAAAGCCTTCGTCCCGGCGAAGGAAATCCCCGCGGGTCGCGCCGATCGGACGCGCGCTGATGCTGATCACGATGCGCTACGCCTATCAGCTACGGGGCACCCGCGGCTTCGAGCTGCCCGCGGAGAGTCTGAAGAGCGCGAGCGTCAGCAGCAAGGAGATCGATCTCGCCAAGCGCCTGGTCGGCGATATGACCGAGCACTGGAAGCCCGACGAATTCAAGGATACATATCACGAGGACTTGATGCGCCGGATCCACGAAAAGATCAAGAGCGGCGAGGCAGAGGAAATCACCGAGCCCGAAGGCGAGGAAGGCGAGAAGCTCCGCTCGGCGCAGATCATCGATCTCGCCGCGCTGTTGAAACAAAGCCTCGCCCAGGGCACGTCGCGACAAAAGACCGCGGGTACCCGGCGCGCGAAGAGCTCGACGCGCAAGCCGCCGCTTCGCGTCGTCTCGCCGCGCGAATCGGCGAAACCCACGGCGAAACGCAAGCGGGCTTGAGACGAGCGGGCTAAAGCATGCGACTGCAACGCTACCGCGAGAAGCGCGACTTCCGTCTCACCCCGGAGCCGCGCGGCCGGGTTGGGCGCAGCAAGGCGAAGGCGCTTTCGTTCGTGATCCAGAAGCACTCGGCGCGCAATCTGCATTACGACTTCAGGCTGGAGCTCAACGGCGTCCTGCTGAGCTGGGCGGTGCCCAAGGGTCCTAGCCTCGATCCGCAGGACAAGCGACTGGCGGTCCAGGTCGAGGACCATCCGCTCGAGTACGGAGCGTTCGAAGGCATCATTCCGCGCGGCCAGTACGGCGCGGGCACGGTGATGGTGTGGGACCGTGGCACGTGGGCGCCGCGCGACGATCCGGTCGCGAGTTACCGGAAGGGTCATCTCAAGTTCCAGCTCGACGGCGAGAAGCTCAAGGGCGGGTGGACCCTAGTGCGAACCCAAGGCAGCAAGTACGGGGGGAAATCGGGCGAGCAGGTATGGCTGCTGATCAAGGAGAAGGACGCCTTCGCGCAGCGTGGGTTCGACGCGCGCGTTGTCGACGAGGCGCCGGACAGCGTCGCCACTGGCCGCAGCCTCGAGCAGATCGCGCGGGATCGCGAGCGGGAATGGCATCCCGATCGCTCGGTCGCCGAGAACGTGCGCGCCGGCGCGCTCATTGGTGTGCCCTCACGCTTGCGGCCTCATTGGCCAATTCGGCCGCTGCGCTGCCCCCAAAAGCGGGGGCGCAATTCGCGCCTTGGGGCGGCCCGGCGGCGCTCATTGAGCAAAGCGCCCGCGCGAAAGAAGCGGGCGGCGGCGAAACACGGCGCGCCGTCGGCGGCGCCGGTTGGAGTCGTGGGCGCGAAAGCAGCGTCGATGCCTGCGACTCTCACGCCGATGCTTGCCACCCTGGTGGATGCTGCGCCGGAGGGCGACGATTGGGTACACGAGATCAAATACGACGGCTACCGCATGCTGTGTCGGATCGAGCGCGGAAAGGCACTCATCTTTTCGCGCAACGGCAAGGACTGGACTGCCGCGCTCGAGCCCATTGCCGCGGCTGCCGGGCGGTTGAACGTGAAGCAGGCGTGGCTCGACGGCGAAGTCGCCGCAGTCGATGCCCAAGGCCGAACCAGCTTCCAGGTGCTGCAGAACGCGATGTCCGATCCGGATCGCCAGCCGCTGACCTGTTTCGTCTTCGACCTGCTCTATCTCGACGGTTACGACTTGCGGCAGGCGGCGCTCATCAAGCGCAAGCGCCTGCTGCAGCAGGTTCTCGAAGGTGCGGGTCCCGCGTTGCGCTACAGCGCCGACGTGCGGGGCTCCGGCGCGGAGTTCCTCAAGCAGGCCTGTCGACTCGGCCTCGAAGGCGCAATCTCGAAGCGTGCGGACTCGCTCTATCGCGCCGGGGTGCGCACGCGCGAGTGGGTCAAGGTCAAGTGCGGCAAACGTCAGGAAATGGTCATCGGCGGTTTCACCGACCCACAACGCAGCCGCCGCGGATTCGGGGCGCTGCTGCTCGGCGTCTACGAATCAGGCGAGCTGCGCTTTTCGGGCAAGGTCGGCACCGGCTTCGACGAGAAGACGCTGACCAAGCTGCGCTCGATGCTCGACCAGCGCACGCGATCGTCGTCGCCCTTCGTCAATCCACCGCGGGGGTTCGAGGCCAAGGGCGTGCACTGGGTGAAGCCGGAGCTCGTGGCCGAGATCGCGTTCACCGAATGGAGCGACGACGGCGCCCTGCGGCATCCGTCCTTCCAGGGGCTGCGCGAAGACAAGAAAGCCGCCGACGTAGTACGCGAGCGGCCGGCGGCGAAGGCTGCTTCGGCGAGCGAGGCGCCCAAGCACGCGTCGTTGCCGCGGCGTGCGCGCGTCGGGAAGACGACGAGGTCCACCGCGAGCGATGCCGTCGCTGGCGTCACGTTGTCGAATGCCGACAAGCAGCTCTTCCCGGAGGCGAAGCTCGCCAAGCGCGATCTTGCGCTGTACTACGAGAAGGTCGCGGATTGGATCCTGCCCCACTTGCGCGATCGTCCGTTGAGCCTCGTTCGCTGCCCCGACGGCTGGAACGGACAATGCTTTTATCAGAAGCATGCCGACCGGAGCGTGCACGAAGCGGTGACGCGCGTCGAAGTGCCCGACGGCGGCGGCAAGGCGACGTACTTTGCGGCCAATTCGCTCGCTGCGCTGGTCGGACTCACGCAATGGGGCGCCATCGAGTTGCACCCCTGGGGCTCGCGGCTACCCAGGCTCGACCGTCCCGATCGCCTGCTGTTCGACTTCGACCCCGATCCCAGCGTTACGTGGGCGCAAATCGTCGAGGCCGTCGGGCTGTTGCGCACGCTGCTCGAGGAGATCGAGCTGACTGGATTTCTGAAGACGACCGGCGGCAAAGGCCTTCACGTGGTGTTGCCGATCCGCGCCACGCTCGACTGGGACGAAGCCAAGGGCTTCACGAGGGCAGTCGCACACTTTCTGGTCCGCACTTTCCCGGATCGATTCATTGCGACGGCTTCGAAACACCGGCGCAAGGGCCGGATCTTCATCGACTACCTGCGCAACGCCATCGGCGCGACGGCGATCGCGCCGTACGCGATGCGCGCGCGCTCGAACGCACCGGTATCGACACCGATCGCCTGGGACGAGCTTGGCGCCAAGGACATCCGCTTCGACTACTTCAACGTGCGCAACATCCCCGCCCGCTTGAGCCGCATGCGCAGGCATCCTTGGGCGACGTTCCACGACACGAAACAAAGCGTGACTCAGGCAATGGTCAAGCGCTTGGGGTCGAAAGCGGTGCGCGCATGAGTCAGGAATCCGCCACCTCGCTGCGACGCAGCGTCCGAAAGCGCGGACCTTCGGCGGCGGCCGTGGCGGCCGCGCCGGACCCCTCCCGCCCCACGACAGTGAAGCCGGTGCTGAACCACGCGCCGGCGGGCATGCGCGTGACCTCGCTCGGCGTACTGACGCTCATCGCGGTGATCTTTTTTTTGCATTGGGCCCAGGCCGTGTTGATACCGATCACTCTGGCCCTGTTGCTGAGTTACGCGCTCACGCCCGTGGTGGGCTGGCTCCGGAAGCGGGCGAGATTACCCAAGGCGGCCGGTGCAGCTCTGACGCTGGCGGTGATCCTGGGCGGACTCGGCACCGGAATCAGCTCGCTCCAGCCTGAAGCGCTCGGCGTTCTCGACACGATTCCTCAGGCCGCACGGAAATTCAATCTGGCGCTCCATGGCGATCCGGGCGATCCGGCGGACCTCTCGCAAAAACTCAAACGAGCGGCCCGCGAAATCGAGAACGCCGCTAATTCCGGAGACTCCGCAACGCAGCCTTCTACGCGCGCGAATCGCGCTCCGAAGGCCGCTCCCGAGGCACCGCCGTTCAGAGTGCGCGACTACGTCATGCTGGGAACCGCGAGCCTGACCACAGGCTTCGGTCAGTTCGTGGCCACGATCGCGCTCGTCTATCTGCTGCTCACCGCCGGAGACAGCTTCCGGCGCACGCTGGTGCGGATCAACAGCGGTCCCGTATCGGAAAAGAAGGTCACGGTGCAGATGCTCGACGAGATCGAAACGCAGATCCAGCGCTATCTGCTGGTGCAGATCGCGATGGGCATGCTCATGGGCGTGGTCGCGTGGTTCGTGTTCGCCTGGGTGGGGCTCGACAACGCCCTGTTCTGGGCTTTCATGGGAGGCGTTCTACATCTGATTCCCTACGCCGGGCCCACTGCGTTCGTCGCATTGATCGGTCTGGTCGCCTACGTCCAATTCGACAACCTGCAACCGGTTGCGATCATTCTTGGTTCGCTTCTGGCTGCTATCGGTCTGATCGCGCTGTTGCTCGTGCCCTGGTTGACGCAGCAGGTCGGCCGGATCAATGCCGTGATCGTGCTGGTGACGCTTCTGTTCTGGGGCTGGATTTGGGGCGTCTGGGGCCTGTTGCTCGGCGTACCGATGGTCATGGCCGTCAAAGCCGTGTGCGAGCGCTTCGAGAATTTGCATCCGTTCAGCGAATTCCTCGGTTACAGGCCGAGGAAGTCGCTTCATTCCACCGTCGAAGATCGTCGACCCGTGACTCCATCCGCCTCATAGACGCGAGGCCGTCGGAGGTGTTCCTACAGTTGCGCCAGCAATCCGCTGATTGCGGCGCTTCGCCGACTTGAGGCATCGTACGTGGACGGAGATTCCTCCGATCAGCATGAAAGGTACGACCATGAACTGGGATCGCGTAGCAGGCAATTGGAAGCAGGTGACCGGTCAGATCAAGCAACAGTGGGGCAAGCTCACCGACGACACGCTGACCGAGATCAACGGCCATCGCGAGGAATTGGTGGGCAAGATCCAGAAGGCGTACGGGATCAGCAAGGACGAGGCCGAGAAGCAGGTCAAGGCCTGGGAGAAGATGCACTGAGCTGGGAGCGGTTCCCCCGGGTTCGCGCTGCCGCGCTCACCCGGGGCTACACCGGATAGTTGATCTATTCGCGACGCGCCCGCATCTCCTTCTGTACCTGAGCGCTCGCTGCAGCGTTGCCGGCGGGCGCGATTGATTGCCTCCCAAAGCCCATGACCTATCGCGCCGATCTCGCCATCCTGTTCGAGCATCCCGAGTGGCAGAAGCCGCTCTTCCGGACGCTCGACCGGCGCGGCGTTCGCTACCTTCCCGTCGACCTAAAGCAGGCCGCCTTTGCCGACGCCACGCGCGCGGTGCCGGCGCGCCGAGTCGGCGCAGCAGAGCAGCTTGGGCGGTCTTGTGAGATCCAGGGCAAACGCATCCGCGCCGTTGATGTTCAACGACGTCGACGCCCTGCGCGCACGGGAGGCGGAGTTTACCTAGATCTCGCACGGGCGCTTCAACCTGTGCCCTGCGCCGGTGTGCAGTCCCGAAGACGGCGAAGACGGCGTGTGCGAGATCCCGGCCGAAGAGAGCGCCGCGCCGCCGGTGGAGTTCCATCCGTATCCCGAGGTGCCCGCACGAGCCGTGGAATGGGGCAAGCGCATCGTCGCGGCCGGCAAGCTCGACGTGGGCGGCGTCGAATATCTCGAGACGCAGGATGGCCGGATGATGTTCTACGACATCAACGCCAACTCCAACCTGCGTCCGTCGATCGCGCAGGCGTTCGGCTTCGATCCGTTCGAGCGCGTGGTGGATCTCCTCGTGCGCGAAATAAAACGCAGCGCGAAAGCTTCCACGCGGACCGCGGCGACCGTCTAGCGGGAAGCGCTCCCGCCTGGGGCAAGCCAGCGCCCGAACCACTCCACGGCGAACCCGGCCACGGCTTCCAGCGTCCCGGGCTCCTCGAACAGGTGCGTCGCCCCGGGAACGATGCGCAGCTCCTTCTCGCACTGGAGAAAGGCGTACGCCTCGCGGTTCAACCGGATCACGGTGTGATCCTCGCCGCCCACGACGAGCAGCGTCGGCGCCTTCACACGGTGAAGGAGGTCTTCGCCCGCGAGGTCCGGCCGGCCGCCGCGCGACACGACGGCGCGCACGCGCGGACCCAGTTGTGCGGCCGCGACCAGCGCCGCCGCGGCACCCGTGCTGGCGCCGAAGTACCCGACCGGCAACCCGGCGGCGGCGCGCTCGCCCGCGAGCCATTCGGTCGCGGCGATGAGCCGTGCGCTTAAAGTTGCGATATCGAACCGGTTCGCGTACTCGCGATCCTCCGCCGGCGTGAGCAGATCGAACAGCAGCGTGCCGATGCCGGAGCGCGCCAGCACGCTCGCGACGAAGACGTTGCGCGGGCTGTGCCGCGAGCTGCCGCTGCCGTGCGCGAAGGCGACCACCCCCACGGCTGCGCGCGGCAGCGATAGCGTACCCGGGAGGCGCTTGCCGTCGACCGAGATGGCGACGGCGGTTTCAGGTCGCGGCATCGATCTCGGCGGCGAGCGTGCGCAAGGCGGGCGCAACGCTGACCGCGTAGGGCGGCGCGGCATCGAGGCTGCGCAAGGGCCCCGGCAGCCGCGCAAGCTCCGCCCGCGCACGCTCACGCGCGGCCTCCAGCGTCGCACCCGCGCCTACCGACGCCCCGCCGCGCACGACCGGCCGCAGCAAAGGCGTGCCCGGCGCGACCGCGCCCTCGAGCGTGAGCTCATCGCCCAGCAGCACGCCATCCTCGCGGTAGCGGCGATAGACCTGCTTGCGACCCGGCCAGGTAGCCTTGCCTTCCGAGCGCTTGCGCCGCGGGCGCCCGTTGTATTCCTCCAGCTTGTAGGCGCAGTCGAGGTAAGGCGCATCGGCGGAGGTGTTCATGCGCGTGCCCACGCCGAAGCCGTCGATCGGCGCGCGCTCTCCGACGAGCTCCCGCAGGCGGTATTCGTCGAGATTGCCGCTGGCGAAGATGGTAACGCCCGTCAACCCCGCCGCGTCGAGGATCGCTCGTACGCGCCGCGCGTGCTCGCCGAGATCGCCGCTGTCGATGCGCACGCCTTTGATCGCGATGCCCTTCGCGGCGAGCTTCGGCGCGAGCGCCACCACCTTGCGCGCGGCGTGCTCGGTGTCGTAGGTGTCGATCAGCAGCATGGCATTCGCCGGCTGGCTCTTCGCGAAGGATTCGAACGCGCTCGCCTCGTCGGCGTGGGCCTGCACGTAGGAGTGGGCCATGGTGCCGTACACCGGAATGCCGAATTGCCGTCCGGCCTCGAGCGTCGCGGTGCCGGTGAAGCCCGCGAGGAAGCTCGCGCGCGCGGAGAGCAGCCCTGCCTCGGCGCCGTGCGCGCGGCGCAGCCCGAAATCGACCAGCATCTTGCCGGGCGCAGCCAGCACCATCCGCGCCGCCTTGCTCGCCACCACGGTTTCGTAGTGCAGGAGATTCATCACCCGGCTCTCGACCAGTTGCGCCTCGCGCAGCGGTGCGATGACGCGCAGGATGGGCTCGTCGGCGAAGAAGACCGTGCCCTCGGGCATGGCGTCGACATCGCCGGTGAAGCGCAGGTCGCAGAGCGAATCGACGAACGCCGGCGAGAAGCGGCCGCATTCGCGCAGCCAGGCGAGATCCTCCGCGCTGAAGGCGAGCTCGCGCAGATAGTCGAGCACCTGCGCGAGCCCCGCCGCCATCAGGAAATTGCGCTCGGGCGGGAGCTTGCGCACGAAGAACTCGAACACCGCCGTGCCGTTCATCGCCTGCGCGAAATACGCCTGCAGCATGGTGAGCTCGTACAGATCGGTGAGCAGCACGCTGTGGGACATGGCGCCGGAATCGCGTCGTGGAATGCGGAAGGTGGCTCTTCTGTACCGCGAGCGTCGCGCCTAGCGCACGATGACCAGCGGGCAGCGCAGCTCGGCGGCAAGCGCCGCGAGCCCCTCGAGCTCTGCCGCGAGCTCGGGCGCGGAGCGCACGAGCATGGCGCTGCGGCGCGCGCGGATGGCGCGGATCAGTGCGCCGGCGAGCGGTTCGAGGGGAAGCACGACGCCACCGGGCTCCTCCGTGGCGAGCCACAACCGCGCGCGCTCGACCGCCGCCGGCTGCGACGAAGGCTCGCACGGCACCAGCACTGCCAGCTCGCCGTCGATCGCTTTCGCGACCCGCGCCGCGGCGGCCAGTGTGCGCAACGACGCCGGCGAGCCGTCGAAGAGCGCAGCCACCGAGCGCCTGGGCGCCTGGCCGCCCGACCCAGCCGCGCGCGGCGTCTCGCCCGCGCGGCCCACGGAACCGAGCACGGTGAGATCGGCGAGCCGTGCGAGCGCCTCAGTCACCAGCCGCCCGCGCGTCGTGGCAAACGTCCACGGCACGCGCACCCGCTCCGCAGCCTGCCCGAGGAGCCGCTCCAGCCGCGCCGCCTCGACGCGCAACGCCCGCTCGATGTCGCGCGGCGCCAGCTCGCGCCAGCCTCCGGTCAGCGCGCTGATCTCGCGCGCGAAAGGCAAGGCGGCCCAATGCACGAGATCGGGGTCCTCGACGAAGAGTCCTTCGAGCCGGGTATCGAGCGCCGCGGCGAGCGCCACACCGGCGTCGAGCGCTGCGCCGCCGGTGCTCTTGACGTCCATCGCCACCAGCACGCGCTCCCAGGGCGCGGCCTTGGGTGCTATCGCCTCAGCCACGGCGCCTCCTCGCCGTCGTCTTCCACTTGGGCGCCCCCGGGGCCGCGGCGAAGGCCCGGCGCGTGTCCGAGAACGCGCGCAGCCGCGCGGCAACCTCGCCATTGACCGAGCCCGGCGGAAACTCGCCGCTCGCCGATCGCTCACCCGCGGACAACCCGGTGAGAAGCTCCATCGCTTCATCGACGGTGCGCACCGCATACACGTGAAACCGCCCTTCCCCGGCCGCGGCGACGACATCGTCGCGCAGCATCAAGTTCTTGACGTTGCTCTCCGGAATCACGACCGCATGCTCGCCGCCGAGGCCGCGCGCCTTGCAGATGTCGAAGAAGCCTTCGATTTTCTCATTGACCGCGCCGATCGCCTGCAATTCCCCGTACTGGTTCACCGAGCCGGTGATGGCCATCGCCTGCCGGATCGGCGCGCCGGCGAGCGAGGAGAGCAGCGCGCAGAGCTCGGCCGCCGACGCGCTGTCGCCCTCCACCTCGCCGTAGGTCTGCTCGAACACGAGACTCGCGCGCAGCGAGTGCGGCCGCGTGGCGGAGAAGCGCCAGGCGAGATACGAGGCGAGGATCAGCACGCCCTTGGAGTGGATCGGACCCCCGAGCTTGACTTCGCGCTGCACGTCGATCACCTCGCCGTCGCCGACCCGGGCGCTGGCGGTGATCCGCGTCGGCTTGGCGAAGGCGTGCGCCCCGAGCGTGAACACCGACAGGCCGTTGACCTGCCCGACCCTCGCGCCATCGGTATCGATCAGCACGGTGTCGCGCAGGATCGCGTCCTGCAATTGCTCGCTGATGCGGCCCGCGCGATGGATCTGGGCCTTGATCGCCGCCTCGACCTCGGCGGCCCGCACCGCGACCGCGCCGTTGCGGCGCGCTCCGAAATCGGCTTCGACCAGCAGATCGACCAGGCTCTGCATGTGCGTGGACAGCCGCTCGTTGTCCCCGACGATCCGCGTGGCATGCTCGATCGCGCGCGCCACGGCGGTGCGATCGAAAGGCAGGAGCGCGTTGCGGCGGGCGATGGTGGCGATGAGCCGCGCCAGGTATTGCTGGTTCTCGGCGGTGCGCGGCACTTCGTCGTCGAAGTCGACCGCCACCTTGAACAGCTCGCCGAAGTCCGGGTCCATCGCGTAGAGCAGGTGATACCACAGCCTTTCGCCGAAGAGCACGACCTTGACGGCAAGCGGAATGGCTTCGGGCTCGAGCGAGATGGTCGCCACCAGGCTGTACATCTGCCCGAGCGATTCGATGCGGATCTTGCGCGTCGTGAGCGCGCGCTTGAGCCCTTCCCAGGCGAAGGGCTGGGTGAGCAGCTTGTAGGCATCGAGCAAGAGATAACCG
>DASVPH010000161.1:0-16929 GCA_036382945.1 Casimicrobiaceae bacterium | reverse complement strand
CGCCTTCGCTTCGTCGAGGTAGCCATGCAAACATGTTCGCAGTTTCCGCAGCCCCTGAACATGCCCGAAAGCCAACAGCCACGCCACTTTCGAGCCGATTCACCCCCTCAAACGACCCACACGACTTCCTGAAGAGCCGATATTTTAATTCGCCAAGGATAACGCTACATGCGAGTCGGTGCATTGTGCAAAGTCGGCGACCATGATCGAGACACGTGATCGACCCAGCGAATGCGTTGTCCTGACACGGTGTATGCTGACTTGTTCTGCTGAATAGGAGTTCCAACATGGCTACGCGCATGCCCGCCATGTTCTTCGGGCACGGCAATCCGATGAACGCGTTGACGAGCAACGCATGGACGCAAGGGTGGAGGGCCTTTGGACTGAACATTCCACGGCCCCGCGCGGTGCTTTGCGTTTCCGCCCACTGGTATCTATCGGCTACTCTGGTAACGGTCATGCAGCAACCGCGCACGATTCATGACTTCGGCGGCTTTCCGCGCGCGTTGTATGAAGTCGACTACGCCGCACCGGGCGATCCGGCATTGGCGAAGCGCGTAGTGGCCCTGCTCTCGCCAGTGGCTGTCGGGCTTGATGAAGAATGGGGTCTTGATCACGGCACATGGTCTGTGCTTCGACATGTTTTTCCCGAAGCAGACGTGCCGATTATTCAGCTGAGCCTGGACGAAACGAAGCCGGCTTCGTTCCACTACGATCTCGCGCGGCAGCTATTCAGCCTGCGCGATGAAGGCGTCCTCATCGTCGGCAGCGGCAACCTCGTGCATAACCTTCACACCTATTCCTGGGGCCGCCACCCGGTCGAACCATTCGACTGGGGAGTTCGATTCGAGCAGTTGGCGCGTGAATTGATTCTCGCCCGCGACCACGCTTCGCTCGTCAACTACGAGGCGCTCGGACCTGACGCGATGCTCGCAATCCCAACACCTGAGCATTACCTGCCGCTGTTGTACGTTCTCGCTCAGCAGCAGATTGGCGAGGCGACATCCTTTCCCGTCGCTGGATTTGATGGCGGCTCGATTTCCATGCTCAGTGTTCGGGTTGCCTGAACTCGCGATACGGTACGGCGTGATAACACACGCACGTAGGATGAACAGCAGAAAACAGGAGCGAAATACGTGGCACAGCGGGTATTGGTGACGGCGGGAGCGTCCGGCGCCTGACACGCGTCTCTTAGCGGAGTTGACAGGATCGTGTGGGACCTATCGGCTCCGTCGAGCTACCTGCGGTTCATGCTTACCACGTCTCGAATTTCTGTGCGACGCTCACGTGACCGCTCCCCGCGCCGTGTCGCCTCGAACAGGAACCAGGTGCGGCGCTCGGTTTCGTCGATCCAGACCTCGAGCAGGCTTGCAGTGGCGACATCACGGTGCTCTTCGCACACGTTGTGGGTTTCGCGCATGCGCGCCGCGAGTTCCTTGTTGTCGTCGCGTAGCTCGGCCAGCATGTCCAGAGGCTCAACGTATTCGGCATCGTTATCGGACACCCGTTGAAGCCGGGCAATGTGACCAATCGACCGCAGCGTAGAGCCGCCGATCTTCCGGACGCGTTCCGCAATGGGATCCGTCATCGCGTAGATCTGATCGGCCTGTTCATCCAAGAACAGATGGTAGTCGCGGAAGTGCGGCCCGCTCATGTGCCAATGGAAGTTCTTCGTCTTCAGATAGATCGCGAACACATCCGCGAGGATGGCATTCAGTGCCCCAGCGATATCCTTGGTCGCCTTGGCCGTGAGGTCGGTCGGCGTGGCCATTGGAGCCTTCTGACGGGCTTGCAGATCTTCTGTCCTAGACTTTGTAGATTCCTTCATGATCGTGGGTCCTGTTCGTTGATAGTTGGGGGGTGGCAAGCGTAGAGATGTACACCCACCGGGATGCCGTCATATCGATCGCGCGCTTGGGTGCGACTGAACGCTGCGCAATCCTGTAGTTGGGTGACGCACGAACATCACGGGCCGACGTACCTGCGCACCGCCACGGCCGGCTTTCCCTGGTCGAACATCAAGTGATAGAAGCCTACTACGTTGCTCTTGCTGCGCTCGATCCGATTGTCCATGGAGCCCGCCTCACTTCACCATCCCGAACGGATCCGGCACCACGTGCTGATTCGCGATCGATGCGCCAGGGTCTTCACCGATGAGCGCGTGTCCCGGAGCGAGGCGGATGGAAGGGGCATCTTCCAGCTTGCCGCGCACGACGATCTGGCGGGCACGGCAATCGCGCGCAGCCGCAATCAATTCGTCGAGGCTGGCAACGTCCTGCTGCGCTGGGATGTCGGCGGGCATGTCTGTCGTACGGACCGATCGGCGACGCTGGCGGCGGGAAGGTGGAGCGTATGGGACGCTCGAATAACCCGCCCCGACACCAATCAATCATAATGCCATGAATTCGCAGCGCCAGGCTGACGGATGCCTGACGCGAGCCTAATACATTGGCGTTTGCTTGGGCCTCGTGGCACCATCGGCACGCGTTGAGCGCGCGACGCGCCACTGCCCGAGCGCGCTACGCAATGGAGGTCATCATGCCGGCATCCTCAACTCACATGTTCTCGTCACAGGCTGCGTCATTCGCGGGACTCGACGCGCTACTGCCCGACCTCGAGGAGTTGTACAAGGATATTCACGCACATCCGGAGCTGTCGATGCAGGAAACGCGCACGGCGAGCATCGCGGCGCAACGATTGCGCGCCGCGGGCTACGAGGTCACGACCGGTGTCGGCAAGACGGGGGTCGTGGGGCTGTTGCGGAACGGAGAGGGCCCGGTCGTGATGCTCCGCGCCGACATGGACGCGCTGCCTATCGCCGAGGCGACCGGGCTGCCCTACGCAAGCAAGGTCACTGCGACCGACGGTGAAGGCAACACCGTGCCGGTCATGCATGCGTGCGGCCACGATATGCATACGACGTGGCTCGCCGGTGCGGCGAATATTCTCGCGAAGACACGTGACACCTGGCAGGGCTCGGTGATGGCGGTATTCCAGCCGGGGGAGGAAATTGCGGCGGGCGCGCAGGCGATGATCGACGACGGGCTGTTCGAGCGCTTTCCGAAGCCGGGCGTCGTGCTTGGTCAGCACGTCATGGTTGGACCGGCGGGCGCGGTGGGCGGACGCACCGGTGTGGTCACGTCGGCCGCGGACAGCTTTCAGATTCGGCTGTTCGGGCGTGGCGCCCACGGCTCGATGCCGCAGACGAGCATCGATCCGGTGGTGATGGCCGCATCGACGGTGCTGCGCCTGCAGACAATCGTCTCGCGGGAACTGGCGCCGACGGAAGCGGCGGTCGTGACGATCGGAGCGCTGCAAGCCGGCACCAAGGAGAACGTCATCCCCGACGAGGCGATCATCAAGCTCAACGTGCGCACGTTCGACGAGGGCGTGCGCAAGCGCGTGCTCGCCGCGATCGAGCGTATCGTCAACGCGGAGGCAGCCGCCTCGGGTGCCCCGAAGGCACCGGAAATCACGCCGCTCGATCGTTATGCGCTCGTGGTGAACGATGCCGAAGCGAGCCGACGCGTCGCGGCCGCCTTCCGCGAGCATTTTTCCGCGGCGCGCGTGCGCGAGACCGAACCGACGTCCGCGAGCGAGGATTTCGGCTCGTTCGGCGCGCAGTGGCACGTGCCGTCGGTTTTCTGGTTCGTCGGCGGGACCGACCCCGAGGTGTATGTGAAGGCGAAGGCGGCGAACAGGATCAACGAGATCCCCAGCAATCACAATCCGCGCTTCGCCCCGGTGCTTCACCCGACCCTGCGAACGGGCGTGGAGGCGCTCGTGGTCGCCGCGCGGGCATGGCTGTCGGCTCGCGAACATTCGGCATAGCGCTCCGCGCCAGTCGACGACGGATGTTCCTCCGATGACCGATCCGGTGACGCCCACGATCCTCCCCGCCATGAAGCTGTTTCTGATGTCGCTGGACTTCGTCGGCACGTTCGTTTTCGCGCTGAGCGGCGCGATTGCCGCCGTCAAGCGGGAACTGGATTTCTTCGGCGTTCTGGTGTTGTCGTTCGTGGCGGCGACCACCGGCGGCATCATTCGTGACGTGCTGATCGGCGCGATCCCCCCGGCCACGCTGGTCGACTGGCGCTACCTCGCGATCTCGCTCTTGGCGGGAATCCTGACGTTCTACTGGTTTCCACTCATCGACCGACTGAAAAGTCCAGTTCAACTCTTCGACGCGGCGGGACTCGCGCTGTTCGCCGTCTCCGGCGCGCAAAAGGCACTGGCCTACGGTCTCGATGCGCCGATGGCCGCGCTGCTTGGTATGTTGACCGGAATCGGTGGGGGCATGGCACGCGATATCATGCTCGCAGAGATTCCCACCGTTCTGCGCGCGGAACTGTACGCAGTCGCAGCGCTTGCGGGAGCTGGGGTCGTGGTGGTCGGCGAGTCGCTCAACATGCCGTCGACGGCCATGACGCTGACCGGAGCGTTTTTATGCCTGGGCTTGCGACTGGGCAGTATCTATCGCGGCTGGCACCTTCCGAAGGCGAGGCCACCGAAGTCCGCGAGCAGGGATCGCAACCGCAAGTAGCGAGCATCGCTCGCGGAGGTGGCGGAGGCCACGCGTTAGCGAGCACTGCCCACGCTTCGCGATTTCTTGGCTTTACGGCGGTCGGTGGCGGGACCTTTATCTTCAGCGCGCGACACTATGTGTTCATTGGACGACCTTGTCTGAGCCTTGCTTCGCGAGATTGTCGAACCCGACGCCTTAGGGAAGGGGCGGGGCTCTGGGAAGAGGCGGCGGGCGGCTTCTTCCATGGCCCTGAACACCGGTTCGAGCATGTGGCCGCGGTCGGTCAAGGAATACGTGACCTGGGGCGGCGACGATGGAATGACCGTGCGCGCGACCAGGTCCTGGCGCTCGAGCGCGCGCAGTTTGCTGGTCAGCACCTTGGCCGACACTCCGGTGATACTCCGCCGAAGCTCGCCGAACCTATGCGGCCTGTCGAGCAGGTACCAAAGAATCCGAGGAACCCATGCGCTTGAGACGACCTCGAGATATCGCTCCAATGGACACGGCCGCGGCGGCGGATAGGGAGGGGCGGGGCGGCGTATGCTCATGGTTTGCGGTACAAGGTTACCGAACGGTACCTTCTATCTTGAGGATACCAAGTCTGCTAGCCTGCACCAAGCCAAGGGAGTCCCTATGAAGAATCCCGTGCTCGTCGACTACGCCGCGTTGCTTCTTCGCATCGCGCTCGCCCTGATGTTCTTCGCCCATGCCTGGCTCAAGATCAAGGTGTTCACACCCGCCGGCGCGGTGAAGTATTTCGAGTCGCTCGGCGTGCCCGGGTTCTTGGCATACCTGACCATGGCCGCCGAGATTGCCGGAGGAACGCTGCTCCTGGTCGGCATTGAAACGCGTTGGGTGGCGTTGCTGCTCGTTCCGCTCATCGCCGGCACGATCGTGCTCGTTCGCGGCAAGAACGGCTGGCTATTTACCAACAAGGATGGCGGCTGGGAGTACCCCGCGTTCTGGATCGTCGGACTCCTGGTTCTCGCGGCGCTCGGTGACGGTGCGGTCGCGCTCGGCCCGGCGCTCGGGCTGTCGTAGGATCGCCTACGCCATCCGCAGCGCGCGTAACATGGGTCGCCTCGCATTGTCCGTAATGGCGTCGGGGTGGGAGGACCGATCGTGAGAATCGCATTGATCGGCGCGACGGGCTTCGTCGGATCGGCGCTGCTCAAGGAGGCGCTGGACAGGGGGAACGAGGTCACCGCCATCGTTCGCCATCCGGGCAAGCTCGAGTCACGCGAGCGGCTGGTCGCGATCGGCGTCGACGTGAACGACACCGATCGGCTCGCGGCATCGATGCGCGGCCTCGACGCGCTGATCAGCGCCTTTAATCCCGGGTGGAAGCATTCCAATCTGTACGACGATCAGGTGCGCGGTACCGCATCGATCATCGCCGCTGTCAAGAAGGCAGGCGTCCCACGCGTTCTCTGGGTGGGAGGCGCCGGCGGTCTGGAAACCGGGTCCGGCGCGCGCGTGGTCGACGATCCGGCTTTTCCCGACTGGGTGCGGCCCGGTTCGCTGGCAACGATCGAGGCGCTCGAGCAGCTGCGCAGGGAGCCGCAGCTCGACTGGACGTTCCTGTCGCCGGCGGCCGAGATGCGGCCGGGCACGCGCACCGGAAGGTTTAGGCTGGGCGGTGATCGACTCCTGGTCGACGCGAACGGTCAGAGCCGTATCTCGGTCGAGGATTTCGCGGTGGCGATGATCGACGAGCTGGAAAGGCCCGCGCATTCGCGGCAGCGCTTTACGGTTGGCTACTGAAGGAGAAGGCATGACCACATACCACGTCGGTTACCTCGTCGGCAGTCTCGCCAAGGCGTCCATCAATCGCCTCCTCGCCAAGGCTCTGGTGCGCCTCGCTCCGCCCGAGCTGAAACTTCACGAGATCTCCTTCAAGGATCTGCCGCTCTACAGCTACGACTACGACGCCGACTATCCGCCGGTGGCGAAGGCGTTCAAGCAGGCCATCGCGGACTCCGACGCTATCCTGTTCGTAACGCCCGAGTACAACCGTTCGATCCCGGGCGGCCTCAAGAACGCGATCGACTGGGCCAGCAGACCATGGGGCCAAAACTCGTTCGCGCGCAAACCCTCGGGCGTGATCGGCACCTCGCCCGGCTCCATTGGCACCGCGGTCGCGCAGAGCCACCTGCGCGGCGTTCTGTGCTTCTGCAACTCGCCGCTGATGAACAACGTCGAGGCCTACATCCAGTTTAAGCCAGGCTTGATCACCCCCGATGGCGAAGTCACCAACGAGGACACCGCCGAGTTCCTGCGCAACTACATGACCGAGTTGCACGCCTTCATCGTGCGCGTACTGACGGTCCTGCCGCGAAACAAGTAGCGAGTTAGGGCTGGGAATCCGCGCTGCGGCTCCTCGAATGCTGCACAACTTGACCGGGAGGTCCAGATGCTCGATTCGTTGAAGACTCCGTTCGTGCTCGTCGGCCGCATCCTGATTGCGTTCATGTTCATGCAGTCGGGGTACGAAAAGCTGACCGACTTGACGGGCACCGCCGGCTACATCGCCAGCGGCGGCCTTCCCAACTCGACCGCGCTGGCGGGGCTCACCGGCGTCTTCGAGCTCGTCGGCGGACTTGCCATCCTGATCGGCTTCAAGGCGCGCTGGGCCGCGCTAGTGCTGGCAGCATTCACGCTGGTGGCGAGCTTCCTTTATCACCGCTATTGGACGGTGCCGGCGGACCAACAGCTCGTCGTGCAACTGCTGTTCATGAAGAACATGGCAATCGTCGGCGGCTTGCTCGTCATTGCGGCGCTGGGCGCAGGGCCGGCCAGCTTGGACGCGCGCAAATCGACCTGAGGCGCAATTTTGCCGAAGCGAAGCATGGCAAGTCCGATATGGCGATCAGACGCCGCGAAAGAAGGTGGTAATGAGCTCGACAAGTGACCTGATCGACACTGGCGGGACGGCCAATGGAACGCGACGCACGCTTCTCGCCGGGATGTTGTCTGGCTACGCGGCTTCGCTGATTCCGTGGGCGCTGGCGCAGCCGATCGCAGACGCGAACAGGGGTGCGTTTTTGGCGGTGTCGGCGATCCTTGCGGGCCGCAAGGCGCTCGACGAAACCCAGGCGAGGCGGCTGTATGATGCGCTCGCCGCCGACGATCCGGGATTCCCCGCGGCGGCCAGCGCGTTGCTCGCACTGATCGACGCGCGCAAGATCGACCCACTGCAATTGCAGGAGGTGCTCGATGCGGAGCACTCCGCGCTTGCGCCGTTGCCGCGCAGGATCGTCACGGCCTGGTACGTTGGCGTTGTCGGCGAGGGCGAGCGCGCGCGCGTCGTCGCGTTCGAGACTGCGCTCAACGCCGTGGCGGTCTCCGATGTGCTGAAGCCGCCGACGTATTGTTACGGCGTCTACGGCAGCTGGACGAAGAAGCCGGCCTGAGGAGCTCGCAATGGCCGAACCGAACTCAGCCGACTTCGTCGTCATCGGGTCGGGCATCATCGGCTCGCTGACCGCACGCAAGCTCGCGAAGGCGGGGGCGTCGGTCCTCATTCTCGAGGCGGGGCCGCGCGTGACCCGGGGCGAGCTGGTCGCCCGGTTTCGGAACTCGCCGCGTCGCAGCGATTGGATGTCGCCGTACCAGCCGGCGCCATGGGCCCCGTATCCGATCTATCAGCCCAAGGACAACGGCTACCTGGTGCAGGCAGGCCCGTATCCGTATACCGCCGAGTACATCCGCCAGGTCGGCGGCACGAGCTGGCACTGGGCGGCGCACGCATGGCGGAACGTGCCCAACGACCTGAGGATACGTAGCCTCTATGGGGTCGGCGTCGACTGGCCACTGACTTACCAGGACCTCGAGCCTTTTTACCAGGAGGCCGAGGAGCTCATGGGCGTCTCCGGCGCCCCCAACACCGGCTCGCCGCGCAGCAAGCCGTTCCCTATGCAGCCGGTGGCCGAACCGTACGCGATGCGCCGCATCCGCGAGCGCCTCGCACCGGACTACGAGGTCGTCACGAACACGACGGCGCGTAACAGCCGCAGCTATGACGGCCGTCCCGCCTGCTGCGGCAACAACAGCTGCCAGCCGATCTGTCCGATCGACGCGCAGTACCACGGCGGGCTGGCCGCGGCCGCGGCCGAAGCGGCCGGCGTCAAGCTCGTTCCGAACGCCAACGTCTACAAGCTCGAGCACGACGACAAGGGCCGCATCGCGGCGGCGCTCTACTACGATCCTGACAAGCGCTCGCATCGCGTCACCGGCAAGACGTTCATCGTGGCCGCCAACGGCATCGAAAGCCCGCGGCTCCTGCTGCTGTCGGCGAGCGACAAGTTTCCCCGTGGCCTCGCCAACAGCTCCGACATGGTCGGGCGCAACCTGATGGACCACCCGAGCACGTCGCTCACGTTCGACGGCGATGAGGAGCTGTGGCTCGGCCGCGGTCCGCAGAGCCCTAGCTCCATCAACCTCATGCGCGATGGTCCGTTCCGCGCGGAGCACGCGCCGTATCGCCTGGACTTCACCAACATCTCGCGCGTCGACGGCGCGACGCGGTCGCTGATCGCGCAGGGTGTCTACGGCCCCGAGTTGGAGAAGCGCCTTCGGCATAGCGCGGCGCACGAGCTCAACGTCAAGAACGTGCTCGAGGTGCTGCCGAACCCCGAGCATCGCATCACGCTCGCATCGGCGAAGGACGCGATGGGAATCCCCAAGCCGCAGGCCCATTACTCTATCGACGAGTACACGCGCAAAGGGCACGAGCGCTCGAAACAGGATTTCCGGCGCATCGCGGAGCTGATGGGCGGCACGAACCTGCGCTTGAGCAAGGATGGCGATTTCGCGAACAACCAGCACATCTGCGGCACGCTCAGCATGGGCCACGACCCGAACACCTCGGTGTGCGATCAGTGGGGACGCGCGCACGACCACGAAAATCTGTACTTCGCGAGCACGGGCGTGATGCCGACGAGCGCGACCGTCAATTCGACCGAGAACGGCCTTGCCTTGGCGTTGCGAACGGCACAGCACATCCTTGCCGAGCAGGCCGGCGCAAGGGCGTCCACGACGGCGCCGGCTAGTTCCGCCGGCGGTAAATGACCTCGATGAAATCGAGTGGCTCGCTCGAGGCGGTCGCTTCCATTGCGTTGGTGCTTTGGAGCGCCGGTGTTCTCGCCCAGCGCGCGCCCAGCTCCGCAGACGACGAGCGGGTCCGGCGCGGCGAGTACCTCGCGATCGCCGGCGACTGCGTCGCGTGTCACACGGCTCCGGGCGGCAAACCGCTTGCGGGTGGGCCTGCGCTGCCGACGCCGATCGGCGAAATCATCGCCACCAATATCACACCATCGAAGACGCACGGCATCGGCAACTACACGCTCGCGCAGTTCAGCGCCGCGCTGCGGCTGGGGGTACGCGCGGACGGAGCGCATCTCTATCCGGCGATGCCTTACACGGCGTACGCAAAGGTCACCGACGACGACGCGAGCGCGCTTTACGCCTATTTCATGCGGAAGGTCGCGCCGGTCGACGCGACGCCTGCGTCCACGAGCCTGCCGTTTCCGTTCAATATCAGAGCGTCCATGGCCGCGTGGAATCTGCTGTTTCTCGACTCGAAGCCGTTCGTCCCCGATCCCAAGAAGAGCGAGGAATGGAATCGCGGCGCCTATCTTGCGCGAGGCCTCGCGCATTGCGGCACCTGCCACACGCCGCGCAATCTCATGATGGCCGAAGTTCCATCGCGCGGGTATGGAGGCGGCGAGGTCGGGCCGTGGCACGCTCCCAACATCACCTCCGATGCTACGAGCGGCATTGGCGGATGGAGCAACGATGAGCTGATCGCCTACCTGCGGGACGGACGCGCCGCGAACAAAGCGCAGGCGGCCGGCCCGATGGCCGAAGCCGTCGACGACAGCCTGCGCCACTTGACCGAGGGAGACCTGCGCGCAATCGTGGCGTATCTCAAGAGCGTGCCGGCGATTCGAGATCCGGGGGACACCCGTCCGCCCTACGCTTGGGGTGACGCCGCCGACGATTTGGCTCGCATCCGAGGGGTGGTGTTGCCGGACGACCCGAATCGGATGACGGGCCCGCAACTCTACGACGCCTGGTGCGCGAGCTGTCATCAGGCGCGCGGGCAGGGCAGCTTCGACGGCGGCTTGCCCCCGCTCTTTCACAACACGGCGCTCGGGAGCGCAACCACGAACAACCTGGTGGCGGTGATGCTTGACGGCATCGTGCGTCAGGCGGAATCTGAGGAAGTGGTCATGCCGGGCTTCGCGCGAGAGCTCACCGACGCGCAAATCGCGACCCTCGCGGGCTATCTTGTGCGGCATTACGGAAACCCGGGGGCTGTGGTCACCGCGGAGCAGGTGAGTGCGCTGCGGGCGGAAGCCGCTTCTACGTCGCACCTCGTGCTGGCCGCGAGGCTGCTGGCGATCGGCGTGTTGGTCGCAATAGCCGCGCTGATCTTCGCCTTCGCGCGTCACCGGCGCTTCCGTGCCCGACTGACGTAGAATGAAGCGGCGCGGGCGCGACGTGCCCTCGTGTAGTTCGGAATGATGAGTTGCGAGACTGCGCGCTAGATCTCGTCGCCCCGACGGTTGACGCGATGCAAGACATCGGATGGACGAGCAGATGAGCGGGCGTAGGTGTGTCCAAAAATGTGCCAACGCCGTTTTGCATGCCCTTGCGTTGCACTGCGTTCGACTGCGATGGCGAGGTTGCGCGGACGCCGTAAGCAGTTGATGACGCAATGAAATTACGTATGCTCCTTGCGGACTGTTAATCCGCAGGTCCCAGGTTCGAGCCCTGGTCGGGGAGCCACCCATCTATGGTGCATTCCGGTCACATAGGTAACGTTTTATACCGGACACATAGGTAACACTTTTGCGGCGAAAGGGTTCTCGACACTGCCGAGGCGGCCGGTCTCGTGATCGAAGAAGCCTCAGTCGTAATCCATAAAGCTCACCAGCCAGATTCTATCGTTGACCTCCTTGACGCCGACGTTCTGGCCGACGTCCTTAGGGCGCTTCTTCCCGAACGCCGTCTTGACGTTTAACCAGGCACGGAATCGTTCGGCTATGGTTCCATGGGGAAACGTTGTGCATACTCTCACTCTGAAGAGCATCCCGCGTCGAATTCCGACCACGGCTCGTGCGGAACGGTCAGTCGCCACGCTTGGTATTCCACTCGTCGGACTCCTGGTTGAACAGCTCTGACACGAGGCGGCGCAACCACTGATTGCGCGGATCGTGATGCGCCTTGCGATGCCAGTGCTGCTTGAGCACGATGTGCGGGGCGTCGGAAAAGGGCGGCAGCACCGTCTTGATGTTCGTCCATGAGCCCGAAAAGAACATTCCGATCGCGTGCGGAACGGTGGCGCACAGATCGGACTTGCCGATGATCGGCGGCAGCGACATGAAGTGGGGCGTCACGAGAACCACCTTCGGACGAATCCTGTTCCGGACGAGAAAACGCTCGAATATCTCCTGGCTGCGGCCGGCCGCGTGCACTGCGATGTGTCCCAACTGGAGAAACTGCCTGATGGAGAGACGCTTGTTCGCAATCGGATGATCCGCGCGCAGCAGGCAACAGAAGTGGTGGGTGAACAGTCGTTGCTGGAAGAAGTTCGTAGTCTCGAGGTCAGGGAAATAGCCGACCGCGAGATCGACCTCACCGGTCTCCAGGCCCTCGCGCAGCTCGGCCGGCGGGCGAGCGACCGAGCGCACCGAAGCCAACGGCGCGAGACTCCTGAGGCGCTCCAAGATCTTCGGCAGAAACACCATCTCGCCGACATCGGAAAGCGCGAAGGTGAAGGTCGTGTTGGCCGTCGCGGGGTCGAAGGCGAGACCCGAGAGCATGTCGCGCTCGACCCGCGACAGCACGTCGCGCGCTGGCGCGATCAGCGCGTGGGCGCGAGGCGTAGGTTCCATCCCGTGCACGGTACGCACGAACAGCGGGTCGTCGAACGCCTTGCGCAAATTCGCCAGCGCGGCGCTCACCGCGGGTTGGCTCATACCGAGGCGCGTCGCGGTCTTATTGACCCCGCGCTCCTCGTACAAGGCGATTGCGATCGGAAGCAGGTTGAGGTCGAGGCGCTGGTTCATCTTCCATCGCTCCTAAAATCAGAAAAACGAATAATTATTATTTGCAAAATGTGCTTGAATTATAGATCGGCTGCGCTATCTTTTGCGGCTTGATCAGGCGGATAGGACATGGAGGAGTTGGCATGGCCACGTCAGCAAAGACGCTGCCACCTGCACTGCGCGCAAGCCGACCTGCCTCACGCCCACCGAAGCCTCGGCGATCGACGAGATGTGGAAGGGGCGGTGAGCTGCGCGCCCGGCTTCGGCGGCACCTACCCAGTGCCGAGCTTCGCGACGCGAATCCTGGATGGCAATGGCGACAAGGGTACTGGGTCTACTTCGACCCAACGTGGGACTGGCAGGTCCTCGGCTACGACAACTATCTGGAGTTCTTCGAGGATACGGTCAAGGAACGCAATTGGGCTTTTCATAGCCGAAACTGAGAAGTTAGAGCTGGCAAAAACAGCATGCCAGCCCGATGGACGACCGACGCCGAACGGCGGCCGCGCTGGGGCTCGAGCGAAACGGTGAAAAAGGAGGAACAGATGCGAAACCTTGCGTACCTGGTGGTCTCCTCTGCGGTGCTGGGTTCTGCCTTTCTGGTGCCCGGGGCAGCGACGGCATTACCGAGTTGTGCTGCGCTCGCCACAGATCCCGCGAACGGGCTGGCCGGAAATCCGTTCGTGAAGTCCGCAAGTAGTGTGATCATTCCACCGGCAGGAGCAAACGCGTCGTATTGTCAGGTCAATATCCTGTACGGTGAGAACCCGAACCAGAACATCAACATCCGGGTCGGCCTACCGCTCAGCAGCCTCGACGGTGGCACGGGCGGGGTGCAAGGCGCTTGGAACGGTAGAACGCAAGGAGTTGGCGGCGGCGGCTGCTCCGGCACCCTCGCGGTCACTGCTCCCGTCAACGCACGCTATGTCGGATCAGGAACCGACGGCGGCCATTCGGGCGCAGCGAACAACTGCGAACCCGCTGTGAATCCGGATGGCACATACAACGTGCAATACATTCAGGACTGGAGCCGCAACGGCATCAAGCAGCAGATCCTTTTCTCGAAAGCCCTCGCTGAAGCCTATTACGGCGGGGCGCCGCTGTATAACTACTGGAATGGCTGCTCGACCGGCGGCCGTCAGGGCTACCTGCTCGCGCAGGAGCTCGGCAATGAGCTCGATGGCATCCTGGCCAACGCGCCGGCGATCTACTGGACGCGGTTTCAGACGGCGCAGATGTGGGGACAGATCGTCATGAAGGATCTGACCGGCGGTGTCATCCCCACGGCCAAACAAAACTTCGCGACCAGCAAGGCTACTGCGGCCTGCGATGCACTTGACGGCGTCACCGACGGCATCATTGACGACCCGCGCACTTGTACCTACAGCGCCGCAAACGACCCGACCGCGATCTGCATCGCCAATGGCGGCACCTCTGCTGACCCGAACTGTCTGACGCCGGCGCAAGCCCAAGCAATGGACAAGATCTGGGATGGCCCACGTAATCCGAGCGGCGTCAAGATCTGGTTCCACTCTGAGCCGGGCAGCGGCACGACCGTGTGGAACGGTCCCGCGCCATTCGCCCTGGGCGTCACGCAATTCCATTGGGACGAGCAAGACCGCAACTTCGATTGGCACACGGTGACCATGTTCGGAGCCGGTGGCACGGACTCCTACGCCGACATTGCATACGACGGATCGACCACTGCCCTTGACCCCGCCGTTGATCCAGACTTTAGCCTCGCCGATGCGACCGATACGTTCGGCAACCTGGACACGTTCCGGAAGCATGGTGGCAAGTTGCTGACCTTCGTTGGTGGCTACGATAACTTCATCATGCCGCGCGGCGTGATCAATTACTATCGCGAGATGGCCTCACGTTACGGCAAGAACCCGAACAAACCGGATTTTGCGACGCTGCAAAGTTTCTACCGGTTGTTCCGGGCTCCAGGCGTCGGACATTGTGGCGGCGGCGTTGGACCACAACCGCAGAATCTGTTCGGTGCACTGGTGAACTGGGTCGAGAACGATGAGGCACCGGACACGATCCTGGCCCGGGGTGGCGCCGTGCCCACCCGCACGCGTCCGCTCTGTCCGTACCCAACAACGGCCATCTACAACGGAACCGGGAGCACCGACGACGCGGCGAATTTCCACTGCGGCGGCAATCTCGAGACGCCGGCGACGGTCTGCAAGGACGCGTTGGCCAAGTATAAGCACGAGAACGAGGTCGACACGCCGATCGACTACTCCAACACTGGCGTGAACCGGAACGCTTGCCGGGCGTTTTTGGGGACCCAGTACAACAACCCGTAACAACGGTTAGGGCGGCGCTCCTGATCGGAGCGTCGCCCTTTTTCCGCGATCGTGGCGACAAAATCGTCATGTGGCACGGCTTCGCCGATCAGCTCATCGTGCCCGGGCGAACGATTGACTGCTACGACGTGATCACGCAAACCGTGGGCGGCGGCTACAAGCGCACGCAGCAATTCGCGCGGTTGTTGTTCATGGCGCCGGGCATAGGGCACTGCGGCGGCGACGCCGGCGCGCAACCCCAGAGGCTGTTCGCGGCGGTCGTGGACTGGGTCGAGCATGAGCACGCGCCCGACTCGATTCCCGCGTCGAAGCCCATCACCGGCGGCACGCAGACGCGACCGCTGTGTCCGTATCCGACTTTCGCCGTCTACAAGGGGGGTCGCGAAGGACCGACGACGCGGCTAATTTCGTGTGCGGGAAGCTGTAGCGCGCAACGGTCGACACGACGCCTGGCGCCGGGCGTTCGCCGCGAGGCGGGCGGCCGGCGCGCGCCCGGACGGGAATGATCCGCAAGCGAACCCAGGTTGGCATCGTCGGCGCCGGTCCCGCGGGACTATTGCTCGGGCACTTGCTCGATCGCGCGGGCGTGGACTCAATCATCCTGGAGAGCAAGAGCCGAGCTTACGTCGAGCAGCGCGTACGCGCCGGCGTGCTCGAGCAGGGGAGCGTCGATCTGCTGGTCGCGACCGGCGTGGGCGACAGGCTGCGAGAGGAAGGTCTCGTCCATCACGGCATCGAGCTGCGCTTCGGCGGCAGAGGACACCGGATCGATCTGACGCGACTCTCTGGTGGCAAGGCGATCACCGTCTACGGCCAGCAGGAAGTGGTCAAAGACTTGGTCCAGGCAAGAATCGCCGCGGGCCGCGAGATCCTCTTCGAGGTTGAATCGGTCGCGCTGCACGAAATCGACTCGTCGTCGCCGCGCATTCTCTTCCGCAGCCATCGCGAGGAGGTCGAGCTCTGCTGCGATGCGATCGCGGGTTGCGACGGCTTTCACGGCGTGTGCCGGCCATCGATCCCGGCGGGAGTACTTGCGGTTTTCGAGCGCACGTATCCGTTCGCCTGGCTCGGCATCCTGGCCCAGGCTCCGCCCACACGCGACGAGCTGATCTACGCCTGGCACGAGCGTGGGTTCGCCCTGTACAGCATGCGTTCGCCCCGGATCACCCGGCTGTATCTGCAGGTGGCGCCCGACGAAGATCTCGTCGCGTGGACCGACGAGCGGATCTGGGGAGAGCTGCACGCGCGATTGGAGACCGACGATGCGTGGTCGCTCCGCGAGGGGTCGATCCTGGAAAAGGGCCTCACCGGAATGCGCAGCTTCGTGGTCGAGCCGATGCAGTACGGGCGACTCTTTCTTGCCGGGGATGCGGCGCACATCGTGCCGCCGACCGGTGCAAAGGGAATGAACCTCGCCATCGCGGACGTGTTCGTGCTCGCCCAGGCGCTGCGCGAATTCTTCGCTTCGGGCCGAACCGACCTTCTCGAGGCGTATTCACAGACGTGCCTGAGGCGGGTGTGGCGAGCGGAGCATTTCTCGTGGTGGATGACTTCGATGCTGCATCGCTTTCCAGATGACCCGTTCCAGCAAAGGCTGCAACGCTCGCAGCTCGACTACGTCGTCAGTTCGCGGGTCGCTGCCGCTTCGCTCGCGGAAAATTACGTCGGCTTGCCGCTGAGTCCGGGCGTCGAAATCCTCGGCGGCGGCGCAGAACCTCGGATACCTTCTTATGACCAGCACCAGCGGAGGCAGGATGGCGATAGGACCTCGCTTGACTAAGCTGCGCTTGTTCAGTCTCGCTCTGGGATTGACTGTGGTCCGCAATAATTCGCGCCGCTGCCACGTCGGTGGCCGACGCCCTGCGAACGGGGACTGACTCTGGCATGATGAGCAGATGCTGCAGTTGGCGCGAGCAACCGTCGGGGTGGCCTTTGACGTCCTGAGGCTGGGTGTTTCGTTCTTGCGCTCGTCCAGCGCTATCCGCGCTGAGAATCTGGTTCTTCGCAAACAGCTCGCGCGTTATGTCGAGCGTGG
>DASVPH010000160.1:0-10573 GCA_036382945.1 Casimicrobiaceae bacterium | reverse complement strand
GCACACCGGCGAGAAACTCTCGCTCGTCTACGCGGTGGGCGATCGCTATGTCGCCGCCGCGCTCGATGCGGTCCGGCAGTTTTTGCGCGACTTCCGCAACGGCGCGACCCACGCCATCGATCCGGTGCTGCTCGACCAACTCCATCTGCTAGCGACGGCGACCGCCACGCGCGCGCCGTTCCAGTCACGCTTCTGGATCTGCGAGGGTTGCGACAGGGTCTACCGGGAAGGTTCGCACTGGCGCCGGATGGGGCAATGGGTTGCCGCGGTCGCGCGGCGACCGCACGCCGGCCCGCGGGGGCTGGCCGATCTTCCGCAACGGCCGACGTGAGCTCGCGCGCGCTGGAAAATCGCGGTTGAAGGCCGGCGGCGCGCGGCGATCGACGCGAACGTCGTGGCCACCCTCGAGTCTCTGCGGCGTGGTCTGCCGCCTCACGCGCCGGCCGAAGGCTGACAGTCGGAGCGGGCGTTGCATGAACGCGAAGGACTGCGCGATCTCGCCGCCTGCGTCGGGGGCGCAACCAAGAGGGTTCTGCGATTCTTCCGTATCGGCGCGGACGCCTTCGAGGTCAACGGCTGCTGGGCGACGGACCTCGCTCAGCGCGCGAGCCACCGCGCGCACAGCCACCCGAACAACTTCCTGAGCGGGGTGTATTACATGCGCGTTCCGTGCGGGTGCAGGGAGAAAGGGCAGCAAGTTGCGCCTCACCGCCCGCGCGCACGTCAAGAGCCCGACGATGCAGGGCAAACGCCGGTGTTGGGCTCGACGCGATCGCGAAGTTCGATTGGGAATTGCCCTCGGGGACACGCCGCTCACGGCTCGCGCGCTCGAAGCCCTTGCCGTCTTCAACACACCGTTGGTGAGAATTCGCGGACAGCGGGTGCATCTGGATGCCGAAGGACTCACGTCAAAAGAAGCGCCGCTGGAAGTCGTAGATGCGCTGGTAAACACCTGCTTTCGCGCCCGCCACGTAGGCCAGCCGGAAGATTTCGAACAGTTCGCCATAAATCGTCGCCGTCGCCGGCTCGGGCTCCACGGTATGGCTCACGTGCACCATGGCGGCGACAGCGTCACGGATGCTGGCGAAATGGCCGCTGCCAACGGCACCCAGGATCGCCGCGCCAAGCACGGTGCACTCGTGGCTGCGCAGGAGCACGATGGGCCGGCGCAGGATGTCGGCGTGCAGTTGCAGGTAGAAGACAGACTGCGCGCCGCCGCCTGTCATGCGCAGCTCCGACAGGCCGCCGCGCAGATCGTCCTCGATGCCGTCAACCATGAACCGCACCTCGCACGCGCAACCTTCGAGCAGCGCGCGCGTCAAGCATGCGCGGTCGTGGTCGAGTCCGAGGCCGAAGAATGCGCCGCGTGCGGCCGCGTCGTAATAAGGCGTCACCTGCCCGGCGAAGAACGGATGAAAGAACGCGCCACGACTGCCCGCCGGCGCCTGCTGCGCAAGATCTACCAAGAGGTCGTACGCGCTGCTGCCTTCCTCCGCGGCGCGCGCGCGTTCGGTTTCGGCAAACTGATCGCGCCACCATTTGAAGCAACTGCCGATCGAGAACGCACCGCCTTCCGCGTCCCATTTCCCGGGAATCGCATGCCCGCCGATGTAGGGCACCGGTCCGGTCACCAGCGACGGATCGTCCAGATGCGCAACCATCATCGCGGACGTGCCGAGCGTCACCTCGGCGAGTCCCTGCCGGATGACACCCGCGCCGACGGCCGCGCATTGCTGATCGCCGCCGCCGCGGCATAGCAACGTTCCTGGCGGCAAGCCGGTCTCCCGTGCGGCGGCGGCCGACAATTTGCCGACCGGCGCTCCCGGTGCGCCTATCGGCGGCAGCACCGCGCGATTGATGCCACCCGCCTGACAGATCTCGTCGCTCCAGTCGAGCGCGCGGATGTCGAGCATGCCGTTCAGCGTGAGCGACGACGGATCGGTCTCCAGCACATCCGCGCCGAGGCGGCGCAGGAAATACTCCTGACCGTTGCAGATGTGGCGCACGCGTGCCATCAGGTCGCCGCGGTGACGCAAGAGCCACGCGAGCTTGGCGAGCGCCCAACTGCCGGATAGCGGCATCCCGCTGATGGATCGATAGCGCGCCGGCGCGATGCGCTGCGCGAGCGCGGCTTCCATCTCCTGCGCGCGGCTGTCGTTCCAGAGAATCGATGGCGCGAGCGGCCGTTCGCGTTCGTCGAGCAGGATGAAGCTGCCACGCTGGCTGGAGAATCCGATCGCGCGGATCTCCTCCTCGGGAACGTTCGCAGCCGCACGCGCGGCGTGGCTGGCGCGGCAGATGCCCTGCCACACCGCATCGACATCCTGCTCGACCCAGCCGGGATGCGGATGCGTGCACAAATAGTCGGCGTATCCGGTTCCGAGTACGCCGCCGTGCTCGTCGAACAGGGCGACCTTGCTGCCGGTCGTTCCGGCATCGATGCCAACGAAGACATTGCGCGCAGCAACGCTCACGTGTCGCGCCCTCGTCAGAGCGTCATCATCCACTCGGTGAGTGTACGAAAGAAGCGCGCGCGCAGCTCCCGCTGCTCGGGACCGAGCTCGGTCAGGAGCTGCACCTTCCAGGCCGCGAGATCCTCCACCGGCGGATATTCGCGCAGCGGCGTCGCCGCGAGCCTGGTGTCACCATGCCCGTGCCAGTCGTGGTTGACGGGAAAGCCATAGGGGATGAGCGCATCGTGCCAGGTCGCATCGAGCTTGGTCCAGCGCTTTCCCGTACGCACCCGCACGTAATGGTGGAAGTCGCAGACCTCCTCGCCCTCGACCATCGCGCGCAGATCGTCGGGCATCGCCGGGTGCGCAGGTATGCCGCGGTTGAAGTGCGTGAACATGGTGATGACCTCGGCCTCGCGGTCTGCCTCGCGCAGCAGATCGCGCAGCAGGATATGCTTGCCGGAGCACGAGCCGAGATTGTTGGCGATGATCTTGACCGGATCGCGCTCGCCCGTCGATCCGTAGGGAATGCGGCGCACGGCGTGATAGATGTCGGTCAGCGTGGTGGGCGATCCCGCCCGCACGTGCTGCTGGATGAAGTCGGCGTAGCTCGAGCTCGACATCGGCGTCACACAGCCAGGTATTCCGCCATGACCTCACGCTGCTTCAGCGCATCCTGCGCAAGGCTGGCGACCAGAAGCCCCTTGTCCATGGCGTAGCCCCGCTGCGCAATGCGCTCGATCAGCCGCATGTTCTGCTCCACCAGCAGGATCGTGAGCTGTTCCTGCTGGTTCAGCCTGACCAGCGTCTCGCCGATCTCCTGCACGATGCTGGGCTGGATTCCAAGCGAAGGCTCGTCGAGCAGCAGCAGCTCGGGGCTGCCGACCAGCGCGCGCCCAATCGCGAGCATCTGCTGCTGCCCGCCGCTGAACGTCCCGGCGGCCTGGCGCCGCCGCTCGCGCAGGATGGGAAAATATTCGTAGACGAGGTCGTAGCGCGGCGCAGGCTTGGCCCGATTGATGGTCTCGCCCATCATCAGGTTTTCCTCGACCGTCAGCTCGGCGAACACTTCGCGCCCCTGCGGCACGTAGCCCATGCCCATCGCGGCGCGTCTATCGGCCGGCAGATCGGTCATCGCTTCGCCCTTGAGCCTGACCCTGCCGGTGCGCGGCATCAGCAGGCCGATCACCGCTTTCATCAGCGTCGATTTGCCGACACCATTGCGGCCGATCACCGCGACGATCTCCCCGCGGTCGATGTGCAGGCTCACGCCGCGCAGGATGTCGCCGCTGCCGTAGCCGGCCACGAGCGCGCTCACTTCCAGCAGCGGGTCGGCCACGCTCAATACTCGCCGAGATAGATCCGGCGCACTTCGTGGTTCGCCTCGATTTCTTCGAGCGATCCCTCGCTGAAGATGCGGCCGTAGTGGAGCACCGTGACGCCGCGGCCGATCTGGCGCACGAACGTCATGTCGTGCTCGACCACCAGCACGGCGAGGCCCTGCGCGTTGAGATCGCCGAGAAAGCGCGCCGTCAACGCCGTTTCCTCCGGTGTCATACCTGCGGTCGGCTCGTCAAGCAGCAGAAGGTCCGGCGTCGTGGCGAGCGCGAGGCATATCTCCAGCCATTGCTGGTGGCTGTGCGGCAGCAGCCCCGCCTGCGCGTCGCGCTCGACATCCAGATGCAGTGCGCCGAGCGCCCACTCGAGCCGTCCGTTGGCTTGCTCAGCGGATCGGGTGCCGCCCGACGCGATCAGCAGGTTCTGGGCGACCGTCATGCCGCGATAGATACGGGTGGTCTGGAACTTCTGGCACAAGCCTCGGCGCACGCGTTGGTAGGGCGGTAAGCGTGTGATGTCCTCGCCCTTGAAGTGGATGCGACCGGCATCGGCCCGATGAAGCCCGGATAGCAGGTTGAACAGCGTCGATTTGCCGGCGCCGTTGGGACCGATCAGGCAGCGCAACTCGCGCCGCCCCAGCGCGAAGTCGAGGTGATCCACGGCGAGCACACCACCAAAGGATTTGGTCAGGCCCTCGGCTTGCAGGAGCGGCGCGGCATCGACGGCCTTCGCAGGCGCGCTCATCGGGTTTGATTCGCGGGCACGCTCCGCGCGGACGGCCGCGTCGCCAGGCGCCGCGCCAGCATGACGACGATGCCTTCGGGAAAGAACAGCATCGTTGCGAGCAGCAGGATGCCCATGATGAGAAACGCGTATTCGCCCCCCTTCACCGCCAGCGCATCGGCGAGCCAGCGCAACGCAATGGTTGACAGCAACACCGCAAGCAGGCTGCTGCGGCCGCCCACCGCAACCCAGATCACGGGCAGCGTCGCGGCCAGCAGGCCCATGCTGGAAGGATTGATGTAGTTGCCCCAGGAAACGTAGAGAATCCCGCTCAGGCCCGCGAGCATGGCTGCCAGCACGAATACCTGGATCTGGATAAGGTTGACGTTGTAGCCGAGCATGCGCGTGCGCTCGACGTCGTCGCGAATGGCGGCCACCGCGTGGCCGTAGCGCGTGTTCACCAGGAAACGCACACCGAGGTAGATCAGGATCATGAGCACGGCCGCGAGGTAATAGAACGCGGTGGACGCACCGTCGAACACCAGCGGCCCGACTTCGAGCGAAGGGATGCCGGTCATGCCGTTGTAGCCGCCGAGGAGCACGCTGCCGACGCGCCATTGATAGCCAGCCGTCTGCCCCGCGAACGTTTCCAGGATCAGCGACAGCACGAGCAGCAGCAGCGGAATGATCCATCCACTCACCTGCCCGTAGAACACGAAGTAGCCGAACACCGCGGCCAGCAGCGCGCAGGCCGCAAGACCGCCCAGGACCGCGAGCAGCGTGCCGCCCGGCACATCGACGAGATTGCCTGCCACGATTCCGTAGACATAGCCCGCGACCGCGAAGAACGCGCCCTGACCGAAGGTCAGCACGCCGTTGTAGCCCCACAGCAGCGTGAGCCCGATGCCCATCGGCACGTAGACGTAGAAGCTGGCGAGGTTCGACAGCGCGAACTGCGATCCCACCAAGGGGAACGCCAACACCACCAGCACCACGATCGCGAACGCGCTCCAGAAGGCGGGACCGCGGCCGATTTCCTGCGGCCCGCCGAGCGTGCGCCAGAGGCCTTCGTTGATACGCGTCGTCACGCGCCGACCCTGGTCATGTGGCGATAGCGCAGCTCCAGCCAGTATCCGGAAAGGCCGCGCGGGAAGAACCGGATCACGATCAGTGCGGCAATCAGGAGCCCGATGCGGCCGCTGAACGTGCCGAACACGCTCGCCAGCGGCGTGGAGATCAGCGCCAGCAGCGCGGCGCTGGTGAGCGCGCCGACGATCGGATTCGCGCCGCCGCCGACGACCACGGTGATGAACGCGACGTCGACGAACTGCGTGCCCATCAGCGGCACGATGGTGGTGGTCGGCGCATACAACGCGCCGGTCAGCCCGGCCAGCGCCGACCCGGCGCCGAACGTGAGCATGTAGATGCGCCGCGTGTCGGTGCCGAGCGCGCGCGCCATGTGGGCGTTCTGCATGGTCGCGCGCGTGCGGATGCCGAAACGCGTGTGATAGAACACCCACCAGGTCACCACCACCGCGACGATGGCGATCGCCAGCAGCAGCAGCCGGTATCCGCCGAACGAATAGCCGCCGTACCAGAGCGTCCACGCCGGCAGCGGGACCGAGAGCATCGAAGGTCCGAAGACGAGCAGCGTTCCCTGGCTCAGGATCAGGCTCACGCCCCAGGTGGCGACAAGCGCGCCGAGCTTGTCGTCGTAGAAACGGCGGATCACCAGGCGCTCGAGCAGCAGACCGAACAGTCCGACGCCGATGACGCTGAGCAGCATGCACACCGGCAGCGGCAGGTGCGCGTCGTTGTACGCGAGCGTGGTGATGTACGCGCCCAGCATGATCAGCTCGCCATGCGCGAGATTGATCACATTGACCACGCCGAGGATGATCATCAGCCCCAGCGCCGCCAGCAGCAGGAACGCGATGTTGTCCCCGTACTGGTATAGCAGGTTGACGATGTAACCCGCCATCACCGCACCCTTGGTCGCGCGCAAGCGCCGCCGCGCCACTCCGGATGGCGTAGCGGCCGCACGGTCATTGGGCAAAACCTCCGGCGGTGCGCGGGGCCGCTGCGGTCACGCCTTGCCCTTCTTCGCGAACATCTTGAAGAACGGGTCCTCGTCCGGGATGTACTGCTTGCTCTCCGATCGGCGCACGAGGTTCACGCCCAGGCGTCGCGTCCACCACGGCTCGATGTGCGGCCATTCGGTCATGAACGTGATGTTTTGCTGCTCGTCGCTGCGCGCGAGCCGGATGTATTGGCTCAGATGATGCGTCGCCGGATCCATGGCCACCCATCCGGCGGGCGCTTCGACGCCGATGCCGGATTCGAGCGCCTTGATGACCGTCTCCTTGTCGGTCGTGCCCGCCAGGCGCACGGCCTTTGCATAAAGGTGCGTCGCGACGTAGGCGCTGTGGCCTTCCATCGCCATGTACGGCTCGTCGGGGAACACCTTGCGCCAGCGCTCGACGAACTTCTTGTTGCGCGGCGTGGGGATTTCCTCCATGTAGCTCGCCGTGACGTGGAACCGCGCCAGCGCCGGCGCCTTGAACCGCAGGTGCTCGTAGCCCTGGGCGATGTTGATGCTCGACCCCATCGGGATCTTGAGCCCGGCGGCGTTGGCCTGCGGATAGTAGTTGGAGTGGTTCTGCCCGGTGATGTACATCATCAGCCAGTCGGGCTTCGCCTGCTGGATGCGCGCGATGCTCGACGCGAACTGCGACACGGAGAGCGGGATGAATTCCTGTCCGATCACCTGCGCATTGAGCAGCGGCGCCATCGCGCTGGTCCACGCGGCGCTCAACTGGCCGAAGTTGTAGTCCGCCGCAAGGATGTAGATCTTCGGCCCGAAGTTCTTCACCATGTACTGCATGACCGGGACGATCTGCTGCTCGGGTACCGCGCCGGTGCAGAACGTGTACTTGTCGGCGACGCCGCCTTCGTATTGGTTGTTGTAGAAGTACAGCATCTTGTTCTGATCCATGATCGGCCGGATCGCCTCGCGCTCGGCGCTGGCGAAGCCCCCCATGATCACATCGACCTTGTCCTGCAGGATCAGGCGGCGCGTGAGCGACTGGAACTGCGTGTTGTCCGATTGCGGGTCGGGTGCGATGAGCTCGATCTGACGCCCGAGCACGCCGTTCTCGCGCGACTTGACCAGGTAGTCGTCACTCTCGTTCCACACCGTGTCGTCCCCCGACTCGGCGCCGCCCCGATCGACGACCTCCTTGATGTTCTCGGTCGGCGGCTTGGCCGCCACCTTGGCGAACACGCCGGGACCGCCGGGCCCCTGCACGCCGCCGTCGAGCGTCCAGCCCTCGTTGATCTCCTTGATCGCGAGCTGGGTGCCGTGCCACTTGTTAATGCCGAAGATCGCGAAGTTGCCCGAACGGTCCTCGAGCAGGCCGAACTTGATCGCACCTGTCTCCGCGGCGCGCGCGGTCTGGACGAAGGGAAATCCGCCAATCGCGGTCCCTGCGCCGGCTACCCCGACGGTCTTCAAAAAGTCCCGCCGCGAGTGTCCGTGGGCCGCGCCGCCATCCGTTTCTGCGCTCGCGCGAGAATCGTCGCGCAGAGGGGTTGGCGAATCGCCATGATGGATGTCGTTCATCGCTCCTCCTTCTGTTGACTGACTGACGGGCCGGGCCGCGGCGGCGTCGCCCCGGCCGGCGTGCTGGTTGCTACATGTGCGAACCCGCCTGCACCGCCTTGCGCGTGTTCGCACCTTCTGCTGCTGCCTCCGCGGGCAATCGCAACAGCGCCTGCGCCAGCGCGCCGTCCACCACGAGCGTGTTCACGAAACCGCCGCGCACCGCGGCCGCCACGGCCTGTGCCTTTGCCGCGCCGGTGGCGATGCCGACGGTCGTGGGAATCTTGCGGATTTGCGGCAGGCCGATGGTGATCAGCCGTTCGTAGAGCTCGGTGCGTACGAGCGCGCCGCGCGCATCGACGAAATACGAGAACACGTCGCCCACCGCGCCCGCACGCTGCAAGGCCTTCAGCTCCGCGGCGGACACGTAGCCGCTGTTGATCAGCGTCGACTGGCCCTTGGCCCCGAGCGAACCGATGCCGACGATGGCGATGTCGATTTCGTCGTAATGGCGGAAGGTTTCGGCAATCGCGCTTTCCTGCATCAGCAGTTGGCGTGTCTGGGGCTTGTCGACGATCCCCGGCGCGCGCAGCAGCACTGGGTCGACGTTGAGCTTTTGCGCGAGCCGGCGCGTCACCTCGTGGCAGTCGAATCGCACGGACAACCGCTTGTTGCCGCCCGTGATCTGCACCACGGTCGCGTCCGGGAGATCCATGGGCTCGAACTGATCGACCAGCTCGAAGGTGGTGCTGCCCCAGCCGACGCCGATCGTGAAACGTTCGTCGAGCAGCTCGCGCAGGAACGCGCCGGCGGCCTTGCCGGTGAGCTGCTTCACCTCCTCGGCTGTAATCCCCGCGTCGGTGTCGACCACCAGCGAGGCCTTGAGCCCGAAGCGTTGCTGCAGCGCCCGCTCCAGCGCGGTGTTCTTGTTGAGCGGCGAGTGGATCTCGATCTTGACCACACCCGTGTCGACCGCGTCTTTCAGCAGCCGTCCCACGCGGTGCCGCGAGATGGAGAGACGCTCGCCGATCTGCGCCATCGTGAGCTGGTCGCGGTAGTAGTAGTGGCATACCTTGACCATGAGGGAGGACGGCTGGGACATGGCATACCATTTGAGCAGTGCGTGGTCAAATGGTATGCTCAGCTTCGAGGCGCCGTCAAGCGGCGCTGTGGCAATTGCCGATAATGACGATGCACCAGCGGCGCGGCGACGACGCGTTTGCGGTCGCCCCCCGCGCCGTGTGGAAACGAGGAGAGCGAGCATGAGCAACTGGTTGGACGCATCGGTGATGCACACCAGGGGCGTGGCCAAGGGCCGGCACGGCACGACGCACGAGCTGACCGAAGCCAGGCAGGGCCGGTACCACTACACGATGGGCCCCTACTCGGAGCCGGTGCTGCACATCAAGCCGGGCGACTGCGTGGTCGTCGAGACGCGCGATGCGTTCGAGGGCGTGATCAGGACGCAAAAGGACCTGCCGTCGCGCAAACTGCGCATGCCTTTCGTGAATCCCCAGAACGGCCCGATCATGGTCGAAGGCGCCGACAAGGGCGACGCGCTCGCGGTGTACATCGAGTCGATGCGGCCGCGTGGCGAAAACCCGCTCGGCACGTGCTGCATGATCCCGGAATTCGGCGCGCTGACCGGCACCAACTACACCGCGACGTTGAACGATCCCCTGCCCGAAATCGTGCGCAAGGTCCACGTCGACGAGCAGTCGGTGCGCTGGAGCGAGCGTGTGACGCTGCCGTACAAGCCGCACATTGGCACGCTGAGCTGCTCGCCGGAGATCGACTCGATCAATTCACTGACACCCGACAACCATGGCGGCAACATGGACCTGCCCGACATGGGGCCGGGTAGCATCACCTACCTGCCCGTGCGCTCTCCGGGCGGCCGGCTCTTCATCGGCGACGCCCACGCCTGCCAGGGTGACGGCGAAGTGTGCGGCGTGGCGGTCGAGTATCCAACCACCACCACGATCCACGTCGAGCTCGTCAAGGGCTGGACGATCGACTGGCCTCGCCTCGAGAACGAGGAGGTGATCATGACCATCGGCAGCGCCCGCCCGCTGGAGGACGCGGCACGGATCGCCTACCGCGAGCTGGTGCTCTGGCTGGCGAAGGACTACGGCTTCGACAGGTGGGACGCGTACATGCTCCTGAGCCAGTGCGGCCGCGTGCGCCTCGGGAATTTCGTCGATCCCAAGTACACGATGGGTGCTGCGATCAGCAAGAGGTATTTGGCATGAATCGGTAGCCTTAACCTCTGCGGTGATCGGGCCTAGAATCGCGCCGTTCCCAGATCCAGACCAAGCGACGATGACCTCGCCCGCGCTGCGCATGCGCCGCCGCGTTGTCTCCTTCGGCGCGACGCTCCTCGCGGCGCCGCTGCTGGCGTTGTCGCGCCAGAGCCGAGCCTCCACGGGGCCGCGCGCGCTGTCTTTCGAGCACACGC
>DASVPH010000159.1:0-24430 GCA_036382945.1 Casimicrobiaceae bacterium | reverse complement strand
GGCCTCCGTGCAGTCGATGCCGTTTGCGCGACCGCATTTCCGGGAGATCCTTGCGGCGCTCGATTTCGTCATCCGCAAGGATTATCCGGCGCGGGGTGAAGCGTAAGCGCGCTGCACTCGATGGTGAGCCGTGCGGCGGATGCTGTTACTTGGTGAACTCGTAGACCTTGTTGCGCTGCGGATCGGTGATCGGGATGCGGATGCCTGCGGCATCGAGCGTGGCGCGCACGTCGGCAACCGTCGGCGCGCCCGGCGGCGGCGTGACGCGATGGTGGTGCGGCAACAGGGTCTTCAGGTTCGGGTTGCCGGTCGTCACGAGCTTCACCGCCATGCCGATGTCGCGCGGCTCACCGGTCGGCGCCATGAGAAAGATCATCGCGTCGGGCTTGTACGCCTCGCCCCATAGCGCCATATCCTGCGTCGCGGCGGAGCTGCCGGAGAAATAGACTGTCCAGCCGTTCTCGAACGTAATGATGAATCCCGCCGCGGCGCCGCCGTAGATCGGCGCCGTGTCCGAATCGGTTGCCTGACCGCTGCCGGAGCCGTGCACCGAGCCCACGACGCGGACCGTGATGCGCTCCCAGACGAAGCGCGAGCCCGGGTTGCGACGCTGCACCTGCGCCTCCGGAACGGCCTTGGACACGAACCAGGTTCCGAGCTCGAACGGCGACACGACCTTCGCGCCGGTTTTCTTGGCGATGGCAACGGTGTCGCCGATCTCGTCGCGGTGTCCGTCCGTCACCAGGATCACGTCCGCCTTGGTGACGTCCTCGAGCTTGACCGCGGCGTCGGGGTTTCCCGTGATGAACGGATTGGTGAGGATGACCTTGCCGGTGGGGGAGGTAAAGCGGTAGAAGGACCAGCCGAGCCATTCCACCTTGACCGATGCCGTCTGCGCCTGCGCGACGGCGGCGAGAGGCCCGGCGACGCCGATGATCAGGATGACGCTCAGCGCCTGCGGGAGCGAGCGAGTGAAGCTAATGATCCGACGCATCATGTTCGTCTCCTCCGGTTTTTGCGCCGAGGTTCGGCCGCATCGAAAGCGATCATAGCAGCGCCCGGCGCGGCCCCGATAGCCGGCTGCGGACCCGGTGGGGCGGCTGCGGTCGTTAACTCACGATCATCTGCTCGAGCTGCGCGCCAGCGGAGTTCCTTGATTTAGCCGGGCAAAGGACTGATACTACGCGCAGCATCGACGATAGGGGCCGGTTCAATAGGGCTGCCGGTTCCTGCGAAAATTCGGCATAGGAGGAGTCAAAAATGTCACGCGTATCTCTCTACGCCCTGCTGTTCGCCGCGGCGCTCGGGAGCGCCCGGTTCGCGGCGCCGGCAGCCGCACAACCGGTTCGGGTCGCGCTGAGCGACGCCTTGGCCGTCGATACCATCGCCATGGTCATCGCGCTCGAGCGCGCGAAGGAAAAGGGATTCGACTACCAGCTCACGTCGTTCGCCAAGGAAGATCTGTCGATTCAGGCCGTGGTCAGCGGCCAGGCCGATATCGGCATTGCGACGCCCTATGCGGTCATGCAGAAAACCAAGGGCACGATCAAGAACCTGATCCCGCTGACTCGCCTCGTGTTCTTCACCGTGGTCGACAAGTCGGCCTACAAGTCATGGAAAGACCTCAATGGCCAGCCGATAACCTTCCATGCGCGCGGCAGCGGCACCGAAGCCATCGGCAACATCATGGCCAAGCGCCAGGGCATCACGTTCGGCCAGCGAAATTACATCGCGGGCTCGGAGAATCGTATCGTTGCGCTGATGAACGGGCAGATCAAAGCGACCATCCTCGATCTCGCCAATACCAACCTCCTGATGCAGAAAGCGGGCGATCGGTTTGCCATCCTGCCGGGGCTCGACAATCCGGCGAGCGACGATACCCTGTTCGCCCGCACCGCGTGGATAGAAAAGAATCCGCAGAAAGTCGACCTGTTGGTCGAGGAAATCGTAAAACTCTGGAGCGAAATGGCAAACAACCCCGGCATCATCGAGCAGGAGCGCGCCAAGCGCGGGCTGCTCAAGGACCTGCCGAAGGAAGTCGTGGCGGAGACTCCAAAGTTTTATGCCGCCGCGGTCAAAGCCGGCGTCTACAAGACGGGAGGCCTGGAGGCTGCGAAGGCCGACCTGGAGTTCTACGCGGAGGCCGGCCAGCTGCAGGGCCCGCCCGGCTCGCTCAAGGTCGAGGATTTCTGGTATCTCGCGCCGTACGACAAGGCCGCGAAGAAGCTCGGCCTGAAGCCGTAAAGAATCCCGCTTCACGATCATCGGGTGCGCCATGAGCGGGGAGCATGCGGCCGTCACGCGCCACGAAGCAGGGCCTTTGTCGCGTTTCGACTACCGCTCGGCCGCCCTGCGTGCGGCGTCCTTCGGGATCGTGCTGGCGGCATGGGAGTATGCGGGCCGCGTGCCGGTGAGCATCGCGTTTCCTCCGCTGTCGGAGACGCTCCGGGCGGCCGTGCAGATGGTGAGCGACGGTTCGCTCCTGCGCGCGCTGGGCATCACCCTCGTGCCGCTGGTGATCGGTGTCACCCTGTCGGCGGCGATCGGCGTGCTGCTCGGCCTGGCGACCGGATTGAGCCGCCGCGCCGAATGGCTGGGTATCCCGCTGTTCCTGGTGCTGCAGGTGGCACCGCTCGCCGCGCTCATTCCGATACTCATTCTGGCCTACGGTGTGGGACTTGCGACCAAGGTGCTGGTGGTCTGCATCATGGCCGTTCCGGCGATCGTGCTGAATTCCTACAAGGCGGTGCGCCATACGCCGGTCTCGTTGCTCGAGATGGGGCGCTCGTTTCTCGGCTCGCGCACGCAAGTCATCTTCAAGATCATCCTGCCGGCGGCGAGCCCGGTGATTTTCGCGGGACTGCGTCTCGGCACCGCGGCGGGATTCGTCGGTGCGATTCTCGCCGAGCTGCTCATCAGCCCGACCGGGATCGGCGATCTCATCACCTATCACCAGTCGATCGCCGAATACCCGCAGATGTATGCCGCGATTGCAGCGGTGATCGTCCTGGCGGCGTTGTTCCTGGAAATACTCGACTGGCTCGAGGTCACCTTGTTTCGCCCTGAGAGACGAGCGCGATGACGCTGTCCGGGTCCCAGAGCGCAGCCACGGCTGCGGCGGTCGGCGTGCGCGGCGTGTCCATGGTCTATCCGGGTTCGCTGCAGGCGTTGCAGAACATCGACCTCGATTGCCCTGCCGGCGAGATGACGACGCTGCTCGGCCCATCGGGCTGCGGCAAGACCACGCTCCTGAAGATCATTGCGGGCCTGATCCGGCCCGCCGCCGGCACTGTTTGGATCAACGGCCGGGCGGTCGAAGGCCCGGGACCGGAGCGCGCCTTCGTGTTCCAGGATTTCGCCTTGTTGCCGTGGGCGAACGTGATCCGCAATGTCGCCTTCGGCCTGGAGCTGCGCGGCGTGCCGACGTCCGAACGCGAAGCGGTCGCGGAGAAGTACATCGCCGAAATCGGTCTCACCGGGTTTGAGCGGAAGTATCCGCACGAGCTGTCCATCGGCATGCGCCAGCGCGTCGGCTTGGCGCGGGCCCTGGCGGTGGAGGCCGACGTGCTCCTGATGGACGAGCCGTTTTCCGCGGTCGACGAGCAGACGCGGCGCAAGCTCCAGGAAGACCTGCTGCGGCTGGTGACGGTGGAGCGCAGGACCTTCGTGTTCGTCACGCACAGCATCGAAGAAGCGGTGTACCTCTCCGACCGGATTGCGCTGCTGTCGCCGCGCCCCGGGCGCGTGTGGAAGATCATCGAGCCGCGGCTGTCGCGCACGCTCTCCCCGGACCAGATTCGGCGCGAACCGGCCTATCTCGACATGGTCGAGAGCATCTGGCAAAACCTCAAGCACTACGTCCAGTAGACCATGCAAATTTTCGGCTATCGTGTTCCCAGCGCCGTCTCGTTGCTGTTGTGGGCTGCGCTATGGGAGATCGTCGGCCGAGCCGGGATCACGACGCTGCTGCCTCCCCTTTCGAGCGCCTTGGGGCGCTTGGCGGAGATCGTGCCCACGGAAACCTTTCTGACCGCGCTCGGCATCACGCTGCGGGCCTACCTCGTCGGCGTCGGGATTTCGATCGTGCTCGGGGTTCCGCTCGGCATCGTCATGGGGCGCTCCGCCTTCGTCGACAAGCTGATGCTGCCGTGGGTCAACCTCTTCGTGAGCGCGCCGCTGACCGCTCTGGTGCCGGTGATCATGGTGCTGTTCGGTTTCGGCGAAACCACGATCGTGCTCACGGTCGTGCTGTTCGCGCTGTGGATCATCATCCTCGACGCCCGCGCCGGCAGCCGCGGCATCTCGCCCTCGCTGACGGAAATGGCCCGCAGCTACGGCGCCACGAAGTGGCAGGCTTTTACCAAGATCTACCTGTGGGCGGCGCTGCCGGAGATCCTGGCCGGCATCCGTGTGGGCTTCGGGCGTGCCGTGAAAGGGGTGATCGTCGGCGAATTGCTGGTGGCGGTCGTTGGCTTTGGCTATTTGCTCGAAATTTATTCATCGAACTTCCTGATGGAGCACATGTGGGCGCTGCTGCTGGTCCTGTTCGCCTTTGCCTACCTGGTCGACGCAGGCCTGGGCGCGCTCGAGCGGCGAGTCGAGTACTATTCGGCGGCCCGTTGACTGACCGTTTAGGGCCGGCGACGAGCGCTCGGCAAGCTCCCGCGATTCCACACTCGGCAAGGGCGCGAGCACTTGCAGGGACGATCTTGCATGGCGAATAATAGAGATGTGTCGTGTTCGTCGCCTCCGGTGTTGCGTCGAGACCCGGCCGCGGGCAAAGCCATCGTAACTCGTGCTCCCTGCGACCTTGCGGCAAGCCCATTTCATTCGACCCTATAATAGTGTTCTGTTCCCGACATGCCCGATTCGGAAGACCCGATTCTGCTGCTCACGTTCGTGGTGAGCGCCCTCTGGGGAGTGGCCGAGGTACTTTCCTTCCCCAAATCCAGGAAGCAACTCAAGATTCCGCGCGGGGACTGGCTCTCCGTCAGCCTGGTGGTTTTCCCCGTCCTCGGGGTGGGGGCCGCGGTGCTGTGGCAGTACTTCTTTCCCACGGGAGACTTCTCTCTCGCTCTCGTCGTCCCGAGTCTGCTTTTGTGTCTGGCGGGTATCGGCCTGAGGACCTGGAGCAAGATGGTCCTGGGGCGCTTCTATACCTTCGCCATCGACCTGGTGGAGGGACACCGAGTGCTGACGAAAGGCCCGTACCGCTTCGTCCGCCATCCGCTTTACCTGGGCACTTTCCTGGCGATTGCAGGATTGCCTCTGCTCACCCAGAGCTGGGCTACCGTGTGGCTCCTGACGCTGCCCACGGCCCTGGTGTACGGGCTCAGGCTGTTCAAGGAAGAAGCCTACCTGCTGCGGCATCTGGGCGCAGACTACCAGACTTACGGCCGGCGCACGGCGCGCCTGATCCCTTTCCTCTGGTAGGCCCTCCAGAGCGAGTGATCCGAATCGAAAAGGCGCGGTGCTCGAGAGCGATCCAACCGGCGCGCCGCGCCGGATGAACCGACGAGTACCCGCGCGGCTTCCGCCTGCGGATGCCAGCCTGGCTAGGACTGACTAGGACGGCCTCCCAAAGCGCCCCTGTCGCATACGCGACAGTAAGCCCGACAGGCTCCTTGGTGACATGAAATGAACATCACGTCGCAATCGGTTGCCCGCGGGATTCTTGCGGCCATCGGTTCGTTTCTGCTCCTCGGCACCGTAACCGCTCTATGGCCGAATCCGTTCTTCGTTCGGATGACGCCGACCAGCAGCTTCGAGGTGGCGTTCCTGGCGGCACAATCCATGCTGCTTGGTGTGTATCTGGCGATCCCGGTAACGGGATGCGCGGTCAAGCTTGCCGGGACCGGCGGCGTCGCCAACTTCCTCGGCGTCGCCTGCCCCATCTGCAACAAGGTGCTGGTGCTCCTGTTCGGGGCTCAGGCCCTGCTGACCTATCTCGAACCCGCGCGCATCTATCTGGCGGCGGGTGGCGCGCTGCTGACGGGGATCGCAGTCGTCTTCCGCTGGCGCCGGTTTCAGGCGGCGCAAGCCGGAAGCATCGTCGCGGCACAGGTGAGATCCTGAGGCGGAGCCTCAGAAGGTTCGATTCAGCAGGTTTGACGGCGAGTACTGGTCGGTGAGGATGCGCGTGTTCGGCGGCCAGCCGGATTCCACGCCGAACAGGGGCAACAGCCAGTCCTTGCCGGTTCCCAAGGGGCGCAATTTGTCTTCCACGCGGTTGGCGTTTCGCGCGAGCTCGCCCACCTCGGGCAGTCCGCCGAGGCGAAGGAGTATGACCCGGTTGCTCGTCTTCAAGCGGTAGAAATCACCGAAGACGCTGTAGTAGGTCGCCGACTCGTGGTCGTAGAGGCGGCTCGACGAGAACGTGTTCGCCGCCAGCACGCCTCGTTGCGCGAGCACGCCCTTCACTTCGAGCAGAAACTCCCGGGTGAGAAGATGCTCCGGGATATATTGATCGTCGAAGGCATCGAGCATGACCAGATCGTACTTGGTCCCGCGCTTGAGCATCCGTTTGACGAGCACGCGCCCGTCCTCCTCGAACACGGCGGTCTGCCTGCCGGGCGCGAAGTCGAAGAACTTGCGGGCCACGCGAACCACCGCCGGATCGATCTCGACGGTGTCGATCTTCGCCGAAGGAAGCATCTTCGCCAACGTGCTGGGCAGCGTGCCGCCGCCCAGCCCGATGATGAGCACCCGCTGCGGAGACGGATTCAGATACAGCGAAGCCATCATCATCCGCGTGTAATCGAAGACCAGATAATCGCGGTCCGAGAGCGACATGCAGGTCTGGCGCCCCCAGCGCCCGAATGTCATGCAGCGCAGCCCGTTTTCCTCGTACACGAAGATGTTCCGATAGAGCGACTTCTCGGTGTACAGGACCTCGGCGCGCACTGCCGCTGTCGCAAGCAGCAGCGCCGCCGCGACCGCCAGCGCCGGCAGGTATCGAGCTTTCACGGGGCCGCCCGGGGCCCGGCACGCGCGCGCCATCTGGAGCCGATCAACGCCAGCGGATCAGCCGCCTCTCGAGCGTGCCCGCAAGAGCGAACAGAACCAGGACGAAGGCCATGATGAGCACAATGATCGCCATCACCAGCGCCGCGTTGTAGGTGCTCTGCGCAAAGGAGAGCAGGTAGCCCAGGCCGCGGGTCGCGGCGACGAACTCGCCGACCGTGGCGCCCGTGAAGGCGAAGCCGAGCGCGACCTTGAGGTTGCCGAGGATCCAGGCGGTGAGCGAGGGCAGATAGACCTCGCGCAGCAGGACGCTGCGCCCGCCGCCCAGCGTCGTCACGCGTTCGACGAGCCGCCGGTCGACCTCCTCGATGCCGGTGTACACGGTGAAGAAGATCAGCACCGCGACTAGGACGAAGGCGACGGCAACCTTCGACCCGAGACCGATGCCGAGCCAGATGACGAACAGCGGCGCCAGGATCACGCGCGGGATGGCGTTGAGCAGGATCATCACCGGCTCGAGCAGCTCGGCCAGCCGCGGCGTCAGCGCGGCCGCGACGCCGAGCACGACGCCGACGACGATACCGAAGAAGAGCCCGAGGAGCGCGGCCGAGAAGGTCGCCGCAAGGTGCGGCCAGATATTGCCCTCGATGAAGAGCGAGACGAGCGCGAGCCCGATCCGGGAGGGCGGCGGGAAAAAAAACGCGTTGAGGAGGCCGAGACGCGCGAAGCTCTCCCAGAGGGCGAGGAACACGGCGAGCGCCGCGGCCTGCCGCACGGCCGGCCGGTCCAGCGCGGGCCTCATGTGGCGCCGGCCGGGCGCCGATCCCCGACCTCCTCCGAAAGATCGCGCCATAGACGTGCGAGGAGCGGCGCGAAGGACGGATGCGCGCGCGCCGCGATGAGATCGCGCGGTCGCGGGATCGGGACCGGATAGCGCTGCCGGATGCGGGCCCGCGGCCCGCGCGAGAGAAGATAGACGACGTCGGAGAGCGCCTGCGCCTCCTCCAGGTCGTGGGTGACGAGGAGGATGCTGATCCGCTCGCGCTCGACCAGCGCCAGCACATCCTCGGTGATCCGGTGGCGGACGATCGCGTCGAGCGAGGCGAAGGGCTCGTCCATGAGCAGCAGCCGCGGCCGTAGCGCCAGCACCTGAGCGAGCGCGACGCGCTTCCTCTGGCCGCCGCTCAAGAAACCGGGGTAACGCTCACTTAAGCCGTACAGCCCGAGCCGTTCGAGCCAAAGCTCCGCTTGCGCATCGGCCTCGCGCAGCGGCGCGCCGCGGATGCGCAAGCCGAGGAGCACGTTCTCGCGCGCGGTCCGCCACGGCAAAAGCGCGTCGTCCTGAAACAGGATGCCGACCTCGCGCCTGGGAACAGCGAGCTCGACCGTGCCGGCGCTCGGCCGCTGCAGACCCATGATGGCGCGCAGGATGCTGCTCTTGCCCGAGCCCGACGGACCTACCAGGCTGACGAACTGCCCCTCCGCCACCGCGATGGTGGCGTCTTCGAGCACCGGCTCGTCGCCATAGGAAAGAGTGAGGTGGGAGACCGCTAGCACTCAGCGGGCAACGACCGAGAGGTCGAGAAGGCTCTCGGTCTTGACGTCCGTCTTGACGAGGCCGGCGATCTTCAAGGATTCGGCGACGCGGTCGGAGGCGGCGACGTCGATCGCGACCTGCGACGGGTAGAGCGAGCGCCGGTAGCGGTCGACGATCGCGACGAGCTCGTCGACATCGGCGCCTGCGGTGAGCGCGCGCGGCAGCGCGTCGATGAGCTCGCGTGCAGGCGCGCTCTGGACGCGCTGGAGACCCCGCGCCAGCGCGCGGGCGAGCGCGGCCATCTCGGGTTTGCGCGCTTCGCGCTCGCTCGCCCGCACGGCCACGCCCATGAACTCGTAGGGCCCACCCAGATACTTCTGCGCATCGGCGAGCTCCATGAAATTGACCAGCACGCGGCTCCCCGACTTGACGGCGCGGCTCAACGCGGGCTCCTGCACCATGCCCGCGTCGATCTGACCGAGGCGCAGCGCCTCGGAGATGTTGGGCCCGAGGGTGGCGAACTGAACCTTTGCCGGGTCGGCGCCTGTCTTCTTGAGGAGGTACAGGACGAGCGCATGATCGGCATTACCGAGGCCGGAGACGCCGACCGTGCTCCCTTCGAGCCTTTTCAGGTCGACCAAGTCGGCGGCGCGTTTCGGCGCAGTCGCCAGCGCGAACAGCGGCAACTGCCCGGTCGAGGCGAAGCGCCTGATGTCGGCGCCATGGGCAAAGGCCTGGAGCGCGACGTCGAATGAGGTGCCGGCGTAGTCGACCGCACCCCCGACGAGCGCCTGCATCGCTGCGTTCCCGCCGCGCGCGTACACGAGCTCGACCTCGAGCCCCTCGTCGCGGAAGAAGCCGGAGGCGCGCGTCACCTCGTAGGGGATGACGCAGAGAATCTGGCTGCAGAACGCGAGCTTGATGCGCTTCATCTCGGCGGCGCCGCTGCCGCCGACGGCCAGCGCGGCCGCAAGTGCCGTGACGCCCTTCAGGACGTCGCGGCGCGACACCTCCGCGCCGGGATCAATCTCCGGGCGAACGCCCGACGGCGGAATGTCCGCGCCCTCGACCCACCTTGTCTCGCAGCATCCCATGTCCGCTCCGCAGAAAAAATACGGCACGGCAGGCAGGTTGTCAAACATCGCTGAGGGCGACTTTCTCCCTCGAGGGCGGATCAAGCCGCGGGTCGGGCCTCCGCCGCGTCGAACAGGAGGGCAAGCAACCCGAGGCAAGTCGAAGCCGCCAGCATTCCCAGCAGGATCTCGTTCACGTCGAGAAGGAGAACCAGGTAGAACGAGGTGAGAATGGTGCCCGCCGCGCTGCCGAATGTGGAAACGAAATAGACGGCGCCGGCCGATTTTCCGCTGACGTGGAGCTCAGTGACCAGCAATCGAATCGCATACGGAGATACCATGCCGGAAATCGCGGTCGGGACGAAGAAGAGCAGCGACGAGGCGAGCAGCGACCCGTACCGCGGGTCATCGACGTGATCGAAAATCCAGTCGAGCGCCTGATTGCCGAAGGCCACGACCGGAAGCGTCGTGATGCCGGCGGCGATGAGCAGTGCGCCCAGGCGCCGCAGGCTGGGGGAGTACACGGAAAAATTCCCGCCGAGGAGATAGCCGACCGACAGCGCCAGCATGAACACCGTGATCACCGCGCCCCAGACGTAGATGCTGTTCCCGAAACTGGGGGCGAGGATGCGCCCGCTCAACAGCTCCACCGCCATCACGAAGAACCCCGACCATCCCGCCAGGGCGAACACCAGTACCTTTCTCATGTTTTCCGCTTTCTCGTGCTGCGTGCAGTCGATTCGATCGACGAGGTTCCGGAGGGTCGCAGTGATCGATCCGGCGACCCGCTCGGTGATCGGGATTATGGCGGCGGGGACGGTCCCGATCCGGATCTACGCCACGTCCGACAGCCCGGAGCTCCCGATGGCGAACCAGCGTACTTCCCCAAAGCCCCCACCCGTCAGCCGACGCGAACGTTGATCGAAGTCAAGGCCCGGGCCCCGGGCCGTACTTACGATCGAGCCGATCCTCAGCCTGGAGAATGCGCGATGGCGACCGCCAAGCTTTTTCTGATTACATTTTTTATTTCGACCATAGCGTGGTCCGCCAACGCGGCGGAATTGCGCGCGCAGGAAAGCGCGGAGTACGGCGTCACCGTTGCCGTGACGCCGCTGAACGTCGCGGCGGGTGCCAAAGCTTGGGAATTCAAAGTCACGCTCGATACGCATAGTCAGGACCTGAGCGACGACCTGACGAAATCCGCAGTGCTTCTGGACGGAACCGGCGCGAGCTATAAGGCGGTGGACTGGGAAGGCAGTCCGGCAGGGGGACATCACCGCGAAGGCGTGCTTCGGTTCAAGCCCCCGACCGCGCAGCCGAAGTCGATCGAGCTGCGCGTCGAGCGTCGCGGCGAGCCGCAGCCGCGCTCGTTCCGCTGGGAACTGAACTAAGGCGCCGCTGAAATACCCCCGCGTGGATTGCGCTGCGAGCAAAATGCGGATGAATGCGCGGTTTCAGCTTCCACCGGCGAGCGCGCGTTGGCTCCCGGATTGAAACCAGCTTGACCTGCGCGCTGCGCCCGTTTTACAGTGCGGCTACATCGTCGGCCGCGCGGGGGCCATGCTGATCAAGCGTTTGGCAGTAGGAAATCGTCCAAGGAGGAGACAAATGGCAGCCCATCCGTCGTTGGCACGTGTGAACCAACTCCTGGCCGCGGGCATCGCGCTGCTCGCCGGGTTCCTGATGAGCGCGAGCGTCGAGGCGGTGCCGAGCATGGCCCGCCAGACCGGCATGCCATGCGCGGTCTGCCACACGGTCTACCCGGAGCTAACGCCCTTTGGGCGCGCGTTCAAGCTGGGCGGCTTCAGCTTGAGCACACCGAAAGGGCCCGATGCGTCGATCTTCGACAAGGTCCCGGTCGCCGCGCTGCTTCAGGTCTCGCGGACGGCGACCAAGAACACGGGGACCGAGGAAGCGATGAGCGAGGATTTTCCGCGCGACCGGGAGACGATCATCCAGGCGGCGGGCGTCTACTATGGCGGCAAGATCTTCGACAACCTGGGCGCGCTCGTCCAGTACAATTACGACGGCATCGAACGCCGGTGGGGCGTGGAGATGGTCGACGTGCGCTACGGCAGCACGACGACCGTCGCGGACAAGGGCCTGACCTGGGGCGTGTCGATGAACAACACCCCGACGCTCGCGGATATCTACAACAGCACGCCGATGTGGGCCTTTCCGCACACCGAAGATGCGTCGCTCATGCCGGCCGCCAACCCGGTGATCGACATGACCTTGGCGAGCCAGGTCGGCGGCTTCAGCCTGTACGGCTTGTTGGACAGCACCTGGTACGGAGAGCTCGGCGCGTACCGAACCGCCAACAGCGGTTTCTTCCGCTTCATGGGGCTGGGCGTTCCCACCGAGACCGTCGTCGACGGCACTTCGCCGCATTGGCGGTTGGCCTGGCAGAAGGACGATGCCCCGCACAGCTTCGCGATCGGGACGCACGGCATGGTGGCCAAGGTGTTTGCAGACACCGAGGAGCAGAGCCTCGGCTCGGATCGCTTCCGCGACATCGCTTTCGACGCGCAATATCAGTACATCACCGATGAGCACCAGTTTTCGGCTCACGCCACCTGGATCCACGAGAAGCAGGAATGGAAGACGAGCTTCGACCAGGGCCTGTCTTCGAGCCCGTCGACCACGCTCAAGAGCTTCAAGGCCGACTTGCACTATTACTTCCGGCGCCAGGTGGGCGGGGGGGTGGAATATTTCCAGATCCGCGGCGATACGAACGACCTGCGCTACAACACCGGCGAAGCCGTGATGGGCAGCGCCAACGGCAGCCCGAACAGCAGGGGCTGGCTGTTCGAGCTGAACTGGCTGCCCATCCAGAATCTGAAGCTGGGAGCGCGCTATACGGCCTATCAGCAATTCAACGGCGCGAGCGATAACTACGACGGCTTCGGACGCAACGCCAAGGACAACAACAGCGTTTTCGTCTATGCGTGGTTGCTGATCTGAGCGCGGTGTCAGGGGAGGCACAATGCAAGAGCTTACCGGAGGGATCACGCTGCGCAGCCTGTCGACGCCGGTGCGCCTGCTGTTCACGCTGTTTCTGCTGACCATCGGCCTTGGCTACCTCTCCGCGATCACCTACCTGTTTCTGGTCGACGTCGATCCGCACCAGAAGATGGGGATGAACATCGTTGCCGGCATCACCATGAAATACGCCGGTACGAAGGGAGGCACCCGCCTGGAAGCGGCATTGCGCGGGTCGATGTCCGACCGCGTACCGGCCGACGACAGGGATATGATCGTGCACTGGATCGCGGACGGCGCAACGGCGGCGGGCTTCGAGAAGGTCAAGCCGATATTCACCAAGGCCTGCGTGCCCTGCCACAACCCGGCGTCCGGGCTTCCCGTCCCGCCGTTGACCAGCTTCGAGGAGGTCAGAAAGGTTGCGGCGGTGGATACCGGTCCGAGCATCAGCCAGTTGGCGAGGGTCTCGCACGTGCACCTGTTCGGCATCAGCATGATCTTCCTGCTGAGTGGCTCGATCTTCGCGCTGAGCGAGATCTCGGGAGCGTGGCGCGCGCTTTTCATCGCCATCCCGTACCTCGCGATCTGGGCCGACATAGGCGCGTGGTGGGTCACCAAGTACGAGCCGTTCTTCGCCTCCGTCGTCATCATCGGCGGGGCCTTCATGGGACTGGCGCTGGGGGTGCAGATCTTCGTCTCGCTTTGGGAGATGTGGTTGCGAGCGTCTTCCCGCAGCGCGGCGCCGTGACGCCCGCGTCGGTGCGCGCGATGAATTGGGGCAACGACGCCGGCTCGCCGAACTCATTGATCGGACGAGGCATGTATACGCTCAGGCGGCAAATCTTATGCTGGGCTTTGCTCGCCGTGGCCGCGAGCGCTTGGTCCGGAGCCGCGCTGGCCGACGGCGCCGACGAGCGCAAGACTGTCGGCGGCATCGAGTTCTATATCGGCATATTGCCCTCGGAGATGGTGCTCGGGCATCCGAAGGTCCACACCGAGAGCACGATGCACGATGGTCCTTCGGGTCGCTCCGGCCAGTACCACCTCGTCCTCGCGCTATTCAAGGCGGCGACCGGAGAGCGCATCTCGGACGCGCAGGTGACGGCCAGGGTGACGCCGCTCGGCACGGCGGGACAGGAGAAAGAGCTGCAGCCGATGGCGATCGGCGAGGCGCCGAGCTACGGCAATTTTTTCAACATGCCGGGGAAGGGTCCGTTCCGGATCGTCATCGACGTTCGGAGACCGGGCGTGACGGGCAAGGTGGAGGCGACATTCGAGCACCGCCACTGAACAGGTTGTCGTGGCGCAACCACGTTGGGAGCCAAACCATGAAGACTGCGTTGCTGAGCATCACCGCTGCCGTCGCGCTGTTGGGTGTGGGGCCGGCCGTCGCCGCGGAAGGAAAAGAGGTCTACACCAAATCCTGCGCCGTTTGTCACGCTTCGTTGTCGCCGAAGCTCGGCGACAAGGCGGCGTGGGCGCCGCGCCTGAAGCAGGGCGACGACGCCTTGGTGGCTGCGGTCGTGAAGGGCAAAGGCGCGATGCCGCCGAAGGGCGGCAACGCCTCGCTCTCCGAGAAGGACATCAAGGAAGCCGTCGAATACATGGTCTCCCAGGCGAAATAGCTCGAACGCGGCTGCAACTTTCCGGCGGCGACGGGCTCCGCCGCGCTCGCCATCGCGAGCGGACTCCGGTACTGGCGTCATGAAAGGCGCGATCAACCGCAACGCGTCCTTCTTCAACACCCATCGGATGATGCGCCGGTACGCCGTCGAGGCCTACCTGCACTGAGCACGAATGGACAAGCCCGAGAGTGCCATGTGTGAAGCATCCGGGTCGATGCCGAATGCGCGCGCGCGCAGGATCGTGGTGAGCGGGGGATCGGCGCTTCCGGCGGGCGTCCACGAGTGCTGCGACGGTTTCAACTTTTCGGTGTTCAGCCGCCATGCCGAACGCATCGAGCTGCTGATTTACGATCGCCCCGAGGATGCGCAGCCCGCCATTACCATTCCGCTCGACACTGCGCGGCATCGCACCGGCGACATCTGGCATGCGCGCGTGGCGGGGCTCGCTTGGGGTTGCGCTTACGCTTACCGGGTCCACGGCCCGTGGGCGCCCGAGTCGGGCCAGCGCTTCGACCCGCGGCGCACGCTGCTCGACCCGTATGCGCGGGCGATTGTGGGCACGGCAAACTGGGATTTCGCTGCGCTAGCCTCGACGCCTGTCGCAGCGCCGGCTTCGGGCGACGCCGCGGACACAGCCGTCTCGCCGAAGTGCCTGATCGCCGACGTCCGCTTCGACTGGGACGATGACGCGCGTCCGAATCGCGGCTGGTCGGAGACGGTGATCTACGAAACCCATGTGCGCGGGCTGACCATCCATCCGTCATCGGCTGCGGCCAACCCGGGGACCTTCCTCGGCGTCATCGAGAAGATTCCGTATTTTCGCGAGCTCGGCGTGACGGTGGTCGAGCTCATGCCCGTGCAGGAGTTCAACGAGCGCGAGCTCGCCCGCAGCGACCCCACTACGGGGCTCGCGCTGCGCAACTACTGGGGCTATAGTCCCGTGGCGTTCTTCGCGCCCAAGGAGGGCTACGGCTCGGGTCGCCGCCCGGGCGCCCAGGTCGACGAGTTCAAGGCGATGGTCCGGGCGCTGCACCGGGCGCGAATCGAGGTCATTCTCGACGTGGTGTTCAACCACACCGCGGAGGCAGACGAGCGCGGCCCCACGCTGAGCTTCCGCGGCCTCGACAATCTCGTGTATTACATGCTGCGCGAGGACCGCCAGTTCTATCGCGATTTCACCGGGTGCGGAAACACGTTCAACTGCAACCACCCGGTCGTGCACCACTTCCTGATCGACTGCCTGCGCTACTGGGTCACGGAGATGCACGTCGACGGCTTTCGCTTCGATCTCGCGGCGGTGCTCGGCCGCGACGAGAACGGCAACCTGCTCGCGAACCCCGCGCTGCTCGAGCACATCGCCGAGGACCCGATCCTGCGCAACGTGAAGCTCATCGCCGAGGCTTGGGACTCCGCGGGGGCCTTCCAGGTCGGCAGCTTTCCCGGCCGGCGCTGGGCGGAATGGAACGCCCGGTTTCGCGACGACGTGCGCCGCTTCTGGCGCGGCGATCCCGGGATGACCGGGGCGCTCGCCACGCGCCTGTGCGGCAGCGCCGACCTCTATCAGCGCAGCGGCAAGGAGCCCGTCAACAGCGTCAACTTCATCACTTGCCATGACGGGTTCACGCTCAACGATCTCGTCAGTTATTCGCGCAAGCGCAACGAGGCGAACGGCGAGAATGGCCGCGACGGCGCGGACGAGAATTTCAGCGCCAGCTACGGCGTCGAGGGATTTTCCGCCGATCCTGCGGTCGAGGCATTGCGTCTGCGCCAGATCAAGAACATGCTCGGGACGCTGCTCGTTTCGCGGGGTGTGCCGATGCTCTCCGGCGGCGACGAGTTCCGGCGCACCCAGGGCGGCAACAACAACGCCTACTGCCAGGATAACGAGACGTCCTGGTACGACTGGCGGCTGCTCGCGCGCAACGCCGAGACGTTCGCGTTCTGCCGGCAATTGATCGCGCTTCGCAACCGCTGGCCGGAGCTGCGCGCCGACTCGTTCTATACCGAGCGAGAGATCCGGTGGTTCGGCGCCGACGGTACGCTACCCGACTGGGACGGTCCCGCGGGAATTCTCGGCTGCGCCATCGCAGCGGCCGATGATCGCAGCGAAGATCCGGCGTTGTGCCTGTGCCTGCTGTTCAACGCGACTGCCGCGCAGGCGCGCTTCGCGCTGCCCGCGCAGTGCGCGCGTCAACGCTGGTCGATCCTGGTCGATACGGCGCAGCCCAGCCTCGGCTGGACGGATCGCCCGGCGTCCGGGAACGGGCGCGATGTGATCGACATGGTCATCGAGGCGCATTCGATGCTCGTCATGGGCATCCTCCGGGAGACATAACGTCTTCCCCGCGCTGCGCCGCGCGGCTATAGGATACGGTCGCGCACCACTGGCGAACGATCCGGGCTAGCAGAGGCTAGCAGCCGCCGCGCCGCCGGTAGGACTCTTGCTGCGGCGATTGGGGCGCCGCCATGGGGTGGCCGGACGCGTTCTGCGCGTATTCCTGCGGAGCAGCCTCGAAGCGGTCGCGGTTCTCCTTGGAAGCGAAGTAGTACACCTTTCCCTGGTACAGCGAGGTGAGCGCCTGCGCGGTACGCACTGCGTCCCGGCTGACCGGATCGATGGCCGCCTCGGGGGCGCTCGGCGTCGGACTGCTTGCCGGGCGCTCATCGTACCCGCCGTGCCCACCATGGCCGCCAGAGCCGCCATGCCCGCCGTGTCCGCCAAGGGCGCCGAAGCCGCCGCCATGGCCGCCGTGCCCCAGCAGTATCTGCGATAACCAACCCATTCGCGTCTCCTTGTTCAGAGCAATCGATGCTGTCAACCTATCACGCCGCGCGGCGCGCCCATTTGATCTCGGTCAAGGGGCAGTGCGAACGATGGATTCAGACAATTTCGATTTGACTTCGTTTCGACCTGCTGGCTGTGCGCGCGTTCTGCTGCGCTGGCGAGCGCTCGCGCGCAACCGCAGCGCGGTAGCGCTCGGCAAATACGTCGGTGTCGTCATTTCGCCTCCTCCGCCACCGGGTTGTACCAGCCGTCGCCTGCCGCGATGAGCGCGTCCGCTGCTTTGGGCCCCCAACTCCCGGGTTTGTACGACACGGCCCGGTGATGCTTCGTCAGGACAGGATCGACCACCGCCCAGGCGGCCTCGACGCAATCCCCGTGGGCGAAAAGCGCCCCTTCGCCGCTCATGGCGTCGCCCAAAAGCCGCTCGTAGGGCGATACCTCTTCCGGCTGCTCATCCAGCAGGTAGAGCTCGCGCTGGTCGCCGACGAACTCCTTCCCCGCGCGCTTGACGCGAGCGGCGAGGGCGACGGCGGAGCCGGGGGACAGCCGGAAACGCAGATAATTGGCGAGGCCGTTCACCGGCGCGGAGTCCTCGAAGAGTCTCTGGGGCGGCGGCTTCAGCTCCACCCGGACCTCGGCCACCGTTTCAGCCAGACATTTGCCGGAACGCAGGTACCACGGCACCCCTTCCCAGCGCCACGAGTCGATGTGGAGCCGCAGGGCGCAGAACGTCTCGACATCGGAGTGCTTCGCCACGCCCGGCTCCCGGCGGTAACCGGCGTACTGGCCGCGCACTAGGTCGTCGGGCGCAAGCGGGCGCATGGCCTGGAAGACCTTCTGTTTCTCGGCGTGCACGGCGTCAAAGCCCCGATAGGCCGGCGGCTCCATGGCCAGCAGCGCGACGATCTGGAACAGGTGGTTCTGGATAACGTCGCGCAGCGTGCCGGCGCTTTCATAAAACGCGCCGCGACCCTCCACGCCGAAATCCTCGGCGAGCGTGATCTGCACGCTGGCCACGCAGTTCCGGTTCCAGATCGGCTCCAGGAACGAATTGGCGAAGCGGAAATAGAGGATATTCATGATCGCCTCTTTCCCGAGATAGTGATCGATGCGGAAGATCGCGTCTTCCGCAAACGCCGAGAGCAGGAGGCGGTTGAGCTCCCGCGCTGAGGCCAGGTCGCGTCCGAACGGCTTTTCGACGATGACGCGTCCCCCTTCGGCCAGTCCCGCGGCGCCGAGCCCTTTGACGACCGTCGCGAACAACGCGGGCGGGATGGCCAGGTAGTGCGCCGGACGCCGGGCATCGCCCAGCGCCTTTTTAATTGCCGCGAACGTACCCGGATCGTTGTAATCGCCGCTCACGTAGCCGAGCAGGGAGAGCAGACGTTCGAGGGCTGGCTTGTCACCGGCCCCGCCGGATTTTCTTACGGCTTCACTGGCACGCTTGCGCAGTTGCGCCGAGCTCAGCTTGGAGGCGGCGACGCCGACCACCGGGACGTTGAGGACGCCGCGCCTGGCCATCGCGTAGAGCGCCGGAAAGATCTTCCTGCGGGCGAGGTCGCCGGTCACGCCGAAGACCACCAGCGCATTCGCCGACGGCGTGCGGCTATGGGTATTGCCCATCTCAGCGCCCCTCTTTCTTCTCGTCATGCCCACGAAACTGCTTTCGCATTGCGGACAGAAGCCGGTTGGCGTAGTCGGATCCGTGCCAGCGGCACGGTTCTAATTCGGTGCGATTCATCGGTCGGTACTCGCCACACAGGTGCGCCTGATGTGAGGGTTCGCTGGTTTCATTGCTGCCACAGGATTCGTGCGTCTTCCAGCGGGATTGCAACGCCTTCGCGGTGCGGTATGAATCGCGCCGTATAGTCCGTCGCTGGGCGGGCTGCAGGCACCCGTGCGCGATAGGCGTAGCCGTTTGTTGCACCCGCCAGTCGCCGCACGGGCTTCATCTCCACCCGCACAGGTTGCGCACCGTCAGCGCCGTCGGCATACAGCTCGACCCGCACGGCCTCCAGGTCAAGGCCGTCGAGATACGCCTGAACCTCAAAGACGTGCTGCTCGCCGTCGGTTTCAAGCTTTACTTCGCCGAAGCGCAGCGCCGCCCATCTTTGTTCCAGCGCGTGCCGCCAACCGACCATCTCCACGCCGATTGCGCCTTTGTCGGCAGCCCGCTTGCGGTAGGCTGAGGCAGCCGGCAAGTAGTATCGCTCGGTGTATTCGCGCACCGCGCGGTTGGCGGAAAAGCGCGGCGTCAACCGCGCCATGCTTTCCCGCATTCGGTTCACCCAGGCGCGGGGAATACCCTGCTCGTCGCGGGTATAGAACTCCGGGATCACCTCGCGTTCGAGCAGATCGTAGAGGGCTTCCGCTTCGATTGCGTCCCAGGCCGGATCGTCGCCATGTTCCTGGCCGTCCCCCAGCGCCCACCCGACTTCCGGCGCGTAGGCTTCCGCCCACCAGCCGTCCAGTTCCGACAGATTGATGCCGCCGTTGACCAGCACCTTCATGCCGCTGGTCCCACACGCCTCCCAAGGCCGGCGCGGCGTGTTGAGCCAGACATCCACGCCCTGCACCAGGTGCTCGGTCAAATGCATGTCGTAGTCGCTGAGGAAGATCACATGGGAACGCACCTCGGGCCGCCGGATGAAATGCGTCCATTCCTGGATCAGGGCTTGACCGGCCTGGTCCGCCGGATGAGCTTTGCCGGCCATGATGAGTTGCACCGAACGTTGCGGATTGGCCAACAGGCGCAGCAGCCGCTCCGGGTCGTGGAGCAGCAGGGTCGGCCTCTTGTAGGTCGCGAAGCGGCGCGCAAAGCCCAGGGTCAACGTGTCGGGATCGAACAGCTGCTTCGCGCCAGCGACCGCCTCCGGCGACGCGCCCGAGGCGGCCAGTTGCGTTGACAATCGCGCGCGAGCGTATTCAACGAGCGCCGTCCTGGCGGCAGTGCGAAATTGCCAGAGACTGACGTCGGAGACACAGCAAATGTCGCGCTCCAGGGTTTCCATCGTCCCCAGCCAGCGATTCTTGCCGCAGGCCTCCGTCCAAAGATTGTCGGCAGGGGCCGAATCCCAAGTGGGCACATGGACGCCGTTGGTCACGTGTCCGACCGGCACTTCGTCCGCCGGCCAGCGCGGAAACAGCGGCGCAAAGAGGTGCCGGCTCACCTTTCCATGCAGGCGGCTCACGCCATTCACCGCCCCGCTGCCGCGAATCGCCAGATAGGCCATGTTGAAAGGTTGTGACGAGTCATTCGGATTCTGGCGGCCCAGCGCCAGCAGATCGTGGAGCGTGATGCCGAGCTGCGTCCGCGCGTAACCACCCAGGCAGTGTTCGACGAGGTTGGGTGCGAAACGGTCGAAGCCGGCGGCCACCGCCGTGTGGGTGGTGAAGAGATTGCCCGCTCGCGTTACGGCGAGTGCGACTTCGAAGGACTGCCCGGTCTGCTGCATGAAACTTCGCGCGCGCTCCAATATGGCGAGCGCCGCATGCCCTTCATTCAGGTGGCAGACTTCCGGCTCGATGCCGAGCGCGGCGAGCAGCCGCCAGCCGCCGATCCCGAGCACTAGCTCCTGCATGAGGCGCAGGTGCGGCCCGCCCCCGTAAAGCTCGCTCGTAATCCCCCGGTACGGTGGAAAGTTCGCCGCATCATTGCTGTCCAGCAGGTAGAGCTTCACTCTCCCGACCTGGGCCTGCCAGGCGCGCAGCCAGATCGGGTGACCCGGCAGGTCGAGCTGGAGCCGCAACCACTCCCCGTCGGGGTGGCGCAACGGTGTGATCGGCAACTGTCCGGGGTCGTTATACGGGAAGAGGGCCTGTTGCGCGCCAGCGTCGTCGATCAATTGCCGAAAATAGCCCTGCTGGTAGAGCAGCCCCACGCCGGTGACCGGCACGCCCAAATCGCTGGCGGCCTTGAGTTGATCGCCGGCCACGTTGCCCAGTCCGCCCGAGTAAATGGGCAGCGCTTCGCTCAACATGAACTCCATGCTGAAGTACGCAACACAGCCTAGCTGCGATTGCGGGTAGGTTTGCTGAAACCACGCGGGCGCCTCCGCAGCATCCCGCCTGGTTCGCACGAGGTGGTCAACGTTTTTTCGGAACGCGGGGTCGGCCAGATCGCGCTGAAGTTTCTCCCGCGAGACGGTCTGCAGGACGACCCAAGGGTTATGCGTGATCTCCCACAGCACAGGATCGAGCTGCCGCCACACCTGGTCGGTGGCATGATTCCACGACGAACGCATATCCAGGGCCAGCTCGGCCAGGGAATCGAACCCCGCCACGTCCGTGGTTGAAAAACGCTGCTTCGAGTGGCCGATTCGCGCCTGTTCGCTCATGGCCTCTCCTTCGAATTTGTCCTGGACGCAATCTCCGGCCGCTGCGGGGACGCCGCCAGGGCATCGCCGACGATGGTCTGTGCCTCCGCCAGGATGCTGCGCAGATGATCCGCTCCACGGAAGCTTTCCGCGTAGATCTTGTAGATGTCTTCGGTGCCGGACGGACGTGCCGCGAACCATCCACTCCCGGCAATCACCTTCAACCCGCCGATGGGCGCGCCGTTGCCGGGAGCCTGGGTGAGAATACTTCGGATTTTTTCGCCGGCCAGCTCTGCAGACCGTATCTGTCGTGGCGAGAGCTGCGCCAGCATTTGTTTTTGCAGCGGGGTCGCGCGTGCATCAACTCGCGCATACACCGGTTCGCCCAATTCGCGTGCAAGCTCAAGGTAGATTTCACCGGGATCGCGGCCCATGCGCGCGGTGATCTCCGCCGACAGCAAAGCCGGGATGATTCCGTCTTTGTCGGTCGTCCAGACGCCGCCGTCCAGACGGATAAAAGACGCGCCTGCGCTCTCTTCGCCGCCGAAACCAAGCGAGCCGTCGAGCAGGCCATCCACAAACCACTTGAAACCGACCGGCGTCTCGTAGAGCTTCCGGGCGAGCTTCGTCGTGACGCGATCGATCATCTGGCTGCTCACAACCGTCTTGCCCGCTGCCGCATCCTTGCTCCACATCGGGCGATGCTGGAAGAGGTAGAAAATGGCGACCGAAAGGTAATGGTTGGGCGGCAGCAACCCCGCGTTCCTGGTGACGATCCCATGCCGATCATGATCGGTGTCGCAGGCGAAGGCGATGTCGAAGCGATTCCTGAGATCGATCAAGCCCTGCATTGCGTAGGAGGAGGAAGGATCCATGCGAATCTTGCCGTCCCAATCGACCGTCATGAACCGGAAAGTCGGATCGACGACTTCGTTCACGACCGTGAGATTCAAACCATAGCGCTCGGCGATCGCCGCCCAGTAGTGGACGCCCGCGCCGCCGAGCGGATCCACGCCCATGCGGACGTTCGCGCCGCGAATCGCGTCCATCTCGATCACCTTGTCGAGATCGCTTACGTAGGCACCTAGAAAGTCGTGGCGGTGGGTCGAGCCGGAGCGCAGGGCCTTTTCGTAGGGAATTCTTCGCGCGCCCTGGAGGCCGTTTTCCAGAAACGCATTGGCCCTCGCTTCGATCCATCCCGTGACGTCGTTGTCCGCCGGCCCGCCGTTGGGCGGGTTGTACTTGAAGCCGCCGTCCTCGGGCGGGTTGTGCGAAGGCGTGATGACAATGCCGTCCGCCAGCCCCGCATCGCGCCCGCGGTTGTAGGCGAGTATTGCGTGCGAAACCGCGGGGGTGGGCGTGAATTCGTCGTTTTCGGCAAGCATGACTTCCACGCCGTTGGCCGCCAGCACTTCGAGCGCACTGGCACAAGCCGGCACGGACAGCGCGTGCGTGTCGATGCCGAGAAACAGCGGGCCGCCTATGCCCTGCCGCTTGCGGTAGTCACAAATAGCCTGGCTGATGGCCAGAACATGCCATTCGTTGAAAGTGCTTCCAAGGGAGGAGCCGCGGTGGCCCGAGGTCCCGAACGCGACACGCTGACCGGGCACGGAGGGATCGGGCTGCGTGGCGTAGTAGGCCGTCATCAGCCGCGGGATGTCGGCGAGCATCGAGGGCTCGGCGGGCTTTCCCGCCAGCGGGCTCAGGCCCATCGCATCAGGCTCCGCCCCGGCTGCGGGCCCGCGCGAGCTCGCCCACGCGCCGCTCGAGCATCATGTGCGGCTTGTCGAACATGATCACCTCGATCTCTTCGGTAATTTCGTCCTGCCGGAGGCTGTTGCGCAAGAGCCCGAGCGCCCGGGATCTCTGGTCAACCGCCGCACGGCGTTAACTTAACTTACTTCTGCGCGAGCTTTGAGGGAAGGCCCTTGTTTGCGCTCCCCAGCCGCGCTTTGGCGTAGAGCAACGCATCGGGCAAGGAACGGTCCCATCCTTGCGGTGTCTCTTCATCCAGCCCGTTCCGTCTGGACTGGCCAGCGGACCCGGCCAACCTCAACCGAAAGGAGTCTACAGCGATGCAAGTCACCGATCCCGTCTGCGGCATGCAGATCGATAGCGCCAAGGCCGCGGCAAACGAAGTCGTCCAGGGAAAGACCTATTATTTCTGTTCCGCCTCGTGCCGTGACAAGTTTCGGGCGAGCCCCGACCGCTACGCCAAGGCGGAAGCGGCAAAATCGCACGGATCCGCCCACCACGGAGGGTAGAGTCACGGTGCCGGTCCGCCCCGCGCTTGGCGAGGCCTGTCGCGGGGCGGCCGGCTGATCGTCGCCTCGCCCGAGCCCGAGGCACGCCGCCTCACGGGGCAGGTCTTCGCTCGCGCCGACGAATGCCGGCGCGAGAGCCACTCATGCCTAGCGAGGTGAGCCGCGCCGCGCCGCAGGGGACGCCGCCGCGATACGCGGCGGCGCTCGTACTGGTCGCCTTCCTCTTCGCCTCGTGCTATCCGCTGATCACGATCGGCCTCGGCGACGCGCCGCCTCTTTCCTTTGCGATCTTGCGCGCGCTCGTGGCCGGGTCGGCGCTCGCGCTCGTGGCTGCGCTGCTCCGGCGTCCGCTGCCGCGGGGATGGAGGATCTGGCTCGGCTTGGCCGCCATCGGGCTCAGCACCACGAGCCTTGGGTTTCTCGGCATGTTCTACGCCGCGGAATTCGTCTCGCCCGGCGTGGCGACGGTGATCACCAATACGCAGCCGCTGCTCGCGGCGATGCTTGGCTTCGTGTTGTTGCGCGAGCGGCTGCAACCGAAGCAGAGCCTCGGCTTGCTGCTCGGCTTTCTCGGCATCGTCTTCATCAGCCTGCCGCAGCTCGGTGGTGTCGGGCGCGCGGGTTTCGAAATTGGACTCGCTTATATCATTCTCGCCGCTAGCGGTGTGGCGTTGGGCAATGTGCTGATGAAGGCGTTCAGCGCTCGAGTCGATCCGCTGGTGGCCATGGCCGCGCAATTGCTCTTCGGCGCGGTTCCGCTCGCCGTGGCAGCGACGTGGCGCGAGCAGCCTGCGGCCATCGTGTGGTCGCCGCTTTTCGTGGCGAGTCTGCTGGGGCTTGCTCTGCTCGGCACCGCGCTCGCCTACTGGCTCTGGTTCACGCTCC
>DASVPH010000158.1:0-12119 GCA_036382945.1 Casimicrobiaceae bacterium | reverse complement strand
CGACGCCGTCGTGCGGGACGTCAAGCGGATCATCGCGATGGGCTTCCCTACGTTTGCGCGCGGCATCATGCCGCTGGATTCGTGGGGGCGCGGCTTCGTAGCCGACGTCGACGTGACGATCCAATGCGGCGGCGTGGAGGTCCAGTCTGGCGATCTGGTGTTCGGGGACTACGATGGCGTGGTCGTCATTCCGAAAGCGGTCGAAGACGAAGTGCTCGAGCGCGCATTTCGCAAGGTGACCAGCGAAGATCATACTCGTGTCGAGCTGTTGCAAGGGCGCCTGCTCGGCGAAGTCTACGAAAAATATGGCGTCCTATGAAGGGCGTGCCCGACATAATCGCTGCACCTCTGAATCGAGGACGATAGCCGATGAAATATCTCAAGTACGACGAGAAACTGTCGCAATGCTTTTCCGGCGTGATCATGGACACCCTGGACAGCCTGGGCCGCCGCGTCCAGTGCATGGATCCCGCCGTCCGACCGCTCACGCCCATGATGCGTACGTGGGGCGAGGCAGTCACAGCCCGATTTGTCGCTGTTCGTGAAATCCCGAAAGCGCCTTACGGGTTGGAGATAAAGATCGTGGACGACCTGCGTGAAGGCCAGATACTCGTAAGCCAATGCGACGCGGAAAAATTGTCGGCTGCCTGGGGTGGACTGCTCACGACCGCCGCGCGGAGTCGGAAAGCAAGAGGCGTCGTGACCGATGGCGGGGCGAGAGATTACGTCGAGATCGTCGAGCTCGGGTTTCCCACATTCTGCAGAGGATTGACGCCCTACGACTCCCTGGGAAGAATGGACGTCGTAGAGACAAACGTGGGCATCCATTGCGGCGGCATCGCGGTGCACCCCGGAGACCTTATCTTCGCCGACGTCGACGGAACCGTCGTCGTTCCTCGGGAGATGGCGGAGGAAGTGATAAACAAGGCGTGGGAGAAGGTCAACGGCGAGAGCAAGGTGAGAGATGCGCTGCGCGCCGGCGCGAGCGTTGCGGAAACGTTCGGAAAATACGGAATCCTTTGAATGTGGGTCTGGCTCTGTTGTAGGCTTACCAAGTGTCTCGTGGAAATCGAGCTCCTTGGCCAATCGCTGAAGCCGGTCGAGCCGTTACGGTAGCGCTATCGGGCGACGTTCGTGCGATGACTTGATGATCGCATCAATGAGTCGATGCCTCTTTAACGCATGTTCGAAGTCCGGTTCGACTATGGCGTTCGTCTGGATTGCATTGCCGAACCGACGATAGAGGTGCGCAACGTTGGAGGGCGGGCCGGAAGGCGTGTCCGCCGGTACCTCGACATACTGCGCGGGTGTTTCCATGGGAGCTAGCGTCGCGCCGCCCCGGGCGCCCATGATTTTGTTCGCGTCGCGCTGCGGAGCTCCGCTCGTCGAGACCGTCAGTGTGCCCTCGCGGCCGAAGACCTCCATGCGAAATCCGGAGGCGGCCGACGGTACCGTCGCGATGTGAGCGCTGATGACGGCACCGTTGTGCAGCGTTCCGGCAACGCTCACGTTGTCCGGGACCTCGACATCGACGAGCTCCCGGGTCTCGATGACGCGCCACTGTTTCACCTGCGTGGCGAGGCGACCCGAAACCTCGGCCAGTTCGCCGACGCAAAGACACAATGCCTCCAGCGAGTGCATTGCACGAATCGTCAGCGCGGATACCCCGCCTGCGATCATGCGCTCCCACATCCTTGACTGTGAACGCTCCGGCACTCCAGGTGAAATCATCGTCATGGTCACGGCTAGCACGTCGCCGATGTAGCCCTGCGCCACGAGGTCGCGGACGTAGCGAAGCGTGGGATCACAGCGCGCCTGCAAACCCACGGCGGTCCGTATCCCGTTGGCGCGCGCAAGCGCGGCCATCTCCTCGGCCTGTGACGCATTGACGCCGAGAGGCCACTCGCAATACACGGGCTTGCCCGCCTGCAACGCGGCCATGACGACTTCGTGGTGGTTGGGCGCGCGCACCACCACCGAGACGACATCAACGTCGGGGCTCGCGAACATCTCTCGGTAGTCGTGGTACGCGTTCGGCACGCCGTATCGCTGCGCGGCCGTACGCGCGGTTTCCGGGTGTGCGGTGCAAATCGCTGCGATCTCGAATTCGGGCAGCGCGCGCAGCGCAGGAAAGTGCGCGAGCGGCGCCCAGCCCTGGCCCTTCGCATCGGCACCGACGATACCTATGCGCAATCTCGACCTCATTGGCGGCCTCACTCCATTTTCCTCGATGAACCAAGCGAGCATAGCGCACGCGATATGCATCGTAAAAACCTATCGAAGTTCACCACAAAAATGAATTTTTCTTGGTGCTAGGACGCTGCTACGCTGCACGTCGGAACGCTCCAGCCGTACCCGAGAGCCCTAGGAGGAAGAATGCACAGAGACCACATCGACGGCCGATTCGTCGCGGGCGTGCGCGCCGAGCGCATCGCGATCTTCGATCCGGTGCCCGGCACGGAACACGGCCGGTACGAATACACGCAGTCGCGCTTGCCGTATCTGCACACTCGTTCCTGACCCATGAAGAAGCTCATCAACGATCCGGCGCGCTACGTCGACGAGGCGCTGGAAGGACTGTGCCTCGCGTTCGCCGGCTATCGCAGGGCAGGACGGACTGGACGCGTGATCGCGCGCGCCGCCGGACCAGCGAAGGGCAAGGTCGGCGTGGTGACCGGAGGCGGGTTCGGTCACCTGCCCGTGTTCGCGGGCTACGTCGGAAACGGCCTTCTCGGCGCGTGTGCGGTGGGTGAAGTGTTCGCGGGCCCGCCAGTCGAAGTATGCGCGGAGGCGATCCGCGCGGCCGACGGCGGAGCGGGCGTCGTGTGTGTGCTCGGCAACTACGGCGGCGACCGCATGAGCTTCGCGCAGGCGTGCGATGAGTTCGAGGACGACGGCGGCAAGACGGCAACGGTGATCGTCGCGGATGATATCGCGAGCGCCTTGGCTGCCGAACGCGCGAAGCGCCGCGGCGTCGCGGGCATGGTGTTCGTCTTCAAGGCCGCGGCCGCCGCGGCGGACGAAGGCGCCTCGCTCAACGAGGTGAAGGACATCGCGAGGCAGACCGCGGAGCGCACACGCTCGATCGGCGTCGCGCTGTCGCCATGCCTCATTCCGGGCGCGGCCGCACCGGGCTTTTCCGTCACCGAGGGCGAGATCGAGCTCGGCATGGGCATTCACGGCGAGCCGGGCATCGAGCGGCGGGCGCTGCCGAGCGCGGACGAAGTCGCCCGTGCGATGACGTCGCGGCTCCTTGCCGATCGCGACGCGCGCGGTGGACGCGTTGCGCTGCTCGTCAACAGCCTCGGCGCGACGCCGCTCGAGGAATTGCTGATCGTCTACCGGGCGACACGACAGGCGCTGGCGGAAGCCGGCGTGGAGATCGGGCTGCGGTACGTGGGGCATTACGCGACGTCGATGGAGATGGCGGGCTGCTCGATCTCGCTCGTCGATCTCGACTCGAACATCGAGCGCCTACTGACCCAGCCCACTGATTGCCCGTTCTGGCCGCGATGAGCGAAGCGCTCACCGTGGCGTGCATCGCCGACGCGGTGCTTCGCATCCACGCGCAGGTCGATGCGATGCGCGACGAGCTCAATGCCGCCGACCGCGCGCTGGGCGATGGCGATACCGGCATGACCGTCGCCAACGTCGTTTCGGCATGGATCACGGCAGTGCAAACGCCGGCGGACGACGTGGGCGCGATGCTGCAGCGGCTTGGCCGTGAGACGCGGCGCGCGACGGGATCGAGCCTGGGCTCGGTCATGGCGATCGGCCTCACCGCGGCCGGCAAGGCGGCAGGTGCATCGCCCGTCGATCGCCGCATGATCGTGGCGATGCTCGGCAACGCAGCGGATGCGATCGTCGAGCGCTCGGGCGCCTGCGCCGGCGACAAGACGATTCTCGATTCGGTGCTCGCGGTGCGCGACGCGATGGCGGAGGAAAAAAGCGCGCTCGAGGCGGCGTCGCAGGCGCTCGACGATTTCCGCTCGCGCGAGGCGCGCGTGGGACGCGCGCGGATGTACGGCGCCAGGTCGGCGGGTCACGACGATCCCGGCATGCTGGCGGCACTCCTCCTGCTGCGCGCCGCGAACGAGCATCACGTTGCGCCATGATCGCTTATTGCCAGCCTGCGCGCTCGGTGATCAAGCAGCCGACCCTCGCGGTTCCTGCGCTCTCGTGCGACTGCCACGCCCACGTCCTCGGACCGCCGTCGCGCTACCCGTACGTGCCCGACCGCAGCTACACGCCGCCCGACGCGCTCCCGTCCGATTATCTGCGCATGCTCGCCGTCCTCGGCGTCGAGCGGATGGTCGTCGTGCAGGCGAGCTGCTACGGCGAAGACAACCGGCGCACGATCGACGCCGTCCACGAGCTCGGTATCCATCGCGCGCGGGGCGTGGTCATGGTGGGTGCTCGAGTCGCCGAGGAGGAGCTCAACGCGATGCACGATTCCGGCATCCGCGCCACGCGCTTCATCACGACGGCCAAGGGCGGACCGACACTGGATCAGCTGAGCGACGTGGCAGCGCGCGTTGCGCCGCTCGGATGGGCGATCGAGATGTACATACCGCCAAGAGCGTGGCCGGACGTGCTTCCCATCGTCGAGCGGCTGCCCGTTCCCGTGGTGTTCGATCACATGGGCGGGATGCTTGCCAGCACGCCGCTCAGCGATCCCGTGTTCAGACGCATCACCGCGTTGCTCGAGAGCGGACGCTGCTGGACCAAGCTCACCGGATACCGCCCGTCCGTGGCGGGTCCTCCCTACGCGGACGTCGCACCGCTCGCGCGCCACTTCATCGCCCGCGCGCCCGATCGCTGCGTGTGGGGCACCGATTGGCCGCACACCAACATCGAGGGCCACATGCCCGACGACGGGGCGCTGCTCGATCAGCTCGCGACGTGGGTCGACGACGCGGGAGCGCTCAAGAAGATCCTCGTCCACAACCCCGAGCAACTGTACAAGTTCAACGCCTAGGCCAGCCGGCGAGGCGATGCTCGTAAGCCTCCGGGTTGTACACGAAGGCGGGCACGCGGCCTGCGAGCTCGTCGACGATGCATTGCGCGGCGGCGATGGCGACGCGTTGCAACGCGGGCGCAGTCTGTCCGCCGACATGCGGCGACAGCAGCATGTTCGGCAACGAGCGCAAGACGCTTTCGGCGGGCAGCGGCTCGCGCTCGTAGGTATCGAGCGCCGCGCCCGCGAGCGCGCCGCGCCGCAATGCCGCGGCGAGCGCCCCTTCGTCGATCAGCTCGCCGCGCGCCGTGTTGACGAGATACGCGCCCGGCTTCATCCGCGCCAGCGCGCGGGCGTCGATCAGACGCGCGGTGTCGCCCGTGAGGCGTGCGTGCAGCGACACGACGTCGGCGCGCGCCAGGAGATCATCAAGTGAGGTCATGGTCACGCCGGCTTCGGGAGTCGGTGCCGCTGGATCGCACGCCAGAACCTGCATGCCGAAGCCTAACGCCTGGCGAGCGACGCGTCGCCCGATCGCGCCGTAGCCGACGACGCCGAGCGTCCGTCCATCAAGCTCGGCGCCTACGAGCGGCTCGCGGTCCCAAAGCCCGGCGCGCACGCCGGCGTCGGCTTGCACGACGTGGCGCACCAGCGCGAGCAGCAGGACGAACGCGTATTCTGCGACCGCTGCGGCATTCTCGTTGCCGGTCGTCGTGACGACGATGCCTCGCTCGGTGGCCGCGTCGAGGTCGACCGCGTCCACGCCCACACCATGGCGAGCGACGATGCGCAGCCTCTGCGCCGACTCGATGACGCGTCGGGTGACGGTCCCGAGCCGTGCGAGGATCGCATCGGCATCGCCGCATGCCGCGACCAACGCGTCCTCGGAAGGGTAGGCAGTGAGCACGCGAACGTCGCACGTCGGTGCGAGCACGTCGAGCGCTTCCTTGCGGATGCTGCCATCGGTGAAGACGACGACATAGCGCATCGAGCGTCAGAGGACCTCGACCTCGGCCCCGCCGAAACCTTCGAACGCCGCGCGAACGTGCACGCCCGGTGTCGCGAAGTGGAGCCCGGTGTACGTCCCGGTAGTGACCAATTGTCCCGCGCGCACGCCGCCGCCGGCGCGCAGCGCGTTCACCAGATCCACCGCGGGCCGCAGGGGATCGCCCGCAGCGTGCCCGCCCACGCTCCGTGCGACCACGTCGTCGCCGAAGGCGAGCGACACGGGGATCTTCTTGAGATCGAGCGACCGCCACCCGGGCTTCTCATCGCCGGTCACGAAGGCGCCGTTCGACATGCAATCGGCGACCCGCTCGATGAGCGGCGTGCCCTTGTAGTCGCGGTAGCGTGTCGCGACGATCTCGATCGCGGCGCATGCGACCACGCGCTCCGAGACCTCGTCATAAGTGTAAGCCGCCTCACGCGGCGGTGCATCGCGCAGGCAGCGAAACGCGATCTCGGCTTCCATGCCGAGCAGCGGCATGTCCCTCGCTTCGACCTTGCCACCGCTCGGCACGAGTCGCGAGGCGAGCAGCACTCCGTAGCTCAGTGCTCCCTCGATCATTCCGCCGACTTTCCACCCGGCGACCGTCTCGTCCATCTGCTCGACGGTCGCCGCCTGGATGCGCAGCGCATCGGGCAGGGTCGCGGGACGGCAATCCTCGGGCAGGCGCGCGAGCGGCTCGCGAGTGCGGCGGGCACGGATAAGCAGCGCGGCCGCCTTGTCGATCGCAGCCTGGTCCATCATCGCGTCAGGTGCAGGAGGCGCGGCAGATACAGCGTGAACCAGGGGACATACGCCACCAGCATCACGCCGACGAGCAGGACGGCGACGTAAGGGATCATCGCCCGCGTCGCGCGCTCCGCGTGTCCGCGCACTACCGAGCAGGCGATGTAGAAGCCGACCCCGAGCGGCGGAAGGAATGCCCCGATGCCCATGGCGACGAGGAGCACGATTCCGTAATGCAGCGGGTCCACGCCGGCTTGCGGAGCGAGCGGCACGAGCAATGGAGCGAGGATAAGGATCGCCGGCAGTCCCTCGAGCAGCGAGCCGAGCACGATTAGCGCGACCACGGATACGAGCAGAAACAGCCACGGTCCGCTCGCCGATGCCGTGACGAACTCGGCCAGCCGGTGCGGCAGCTCCGCGGCAGAGAGCACCCACGAGAAGGATTGCGCGGCCGCGAGCGTGTAGAGCACCATGCCGGAGGCGGTCGCGGCCTCGGCGACCATCGCGGAGAAGTCGCGCAATCCAGTCTCGCGATAGAGCACGACCGCGATGAAGAGCCCATACGCCGCGGCGAAGGCGGAGACTTCCGTCGGCGTCGCGAACCCGAGCAGGATGCCCGTGAACAGGAAGACCGGCATCGAGAATGGAATCACTGCGCCGAGTGCCAGGCGGCCGATCGGTACGCTCCCCGTCGTCTTCGCCCTTCGCGGCGAGGCGAACCAGATGAGCGCCATGAGGCAGAGCGCGATGACTGCCGCGGGCACCAGTCCGCCGGCGAACAGTGCGGCGACCGAGAGCGAGGTCACCGAGCCCAGCACCAGCATCGCGAGGCTCGGCGGGATGCATTCGCCCATCGCGGCGGACGCGGCGAGGAGAGCGGCGGACTGATCGAGGTCGTACTTTTCCTTCTCCAGCATCTTGCGCATCACCAGGCCGACGGCGGCGACGTCCGCCGCCTTCGAGCCGGAAATGCCCGATACGATGTACATGCTGACGACCATCACCTGCAGCAGACCGCCGCGGATGCCGCCGACCAGCACGGCGACGAACGACACGAGGCGGCGTGAGATGCCGCCGCGCTCCATCACGATGCCCGCGAAGATGAAGAAAGGCAGCGCGAGCAGCACGAAGCGCCCGGTACCGTCGACCATGTTCTGCGGCAGGGCGACCATCGCCACGGTCCCGCCCATGTACAGGAAGACGACCGTGCCGAGCATCAACGAGAACGCGATCGGCAGTCCGAGCAGCACGGTGACGAGCACGATGGCGAGCGCGGTGGCGAGGGACGCGTTCGGGGAAGCCGCGTGACCGACGAGCGCGAGCGCGCCGACGAACAGCGTGCCTGCCGCGAGGAGGATCGCGCCGGCGGTCGCCAGGGCGCGCGCGGGCTGCGCCGCCAGCCGATGCGCAGCGTAGGTCGCCAGCACGGGCATCGCGACCGTCAGCGGCGCGGCGATCCACGAAGCGCTCAAGCCCAGAATCGGCGTGATCTCGTGCTGGCGAAAGACGAGGAGGCCGATCGATTGATAGCCGGTGACGGCTGCCATGGCGAGCACGATCCAATCGACGAGCGCGGTCGCGATCCCGGACCACGCAGCCGGCAGCAGCGACACGAGCGCCTGGACGCGCACGTGCGCATCCCGGCGATACGCGATCGCGCCGCCAAGAAACGCGATGATCGACAGCGCGAAGCCGGCGGCCTCGTCGCTCCACAGCAGCGGCTCGCTGAACCACAGGCGGCCGAGCACGTTGGCGATGATCACGCCGAGCTCGCCGACGAGCGCGGCGCCGATCAGGATATCGACAGCGGTATCGAGCCAGTGTACCGGTCCGCCCCGCGCAGGCACGGGAGCCGTGGTCGCGATCACCGGGACGTCTTCGGAAACGCGCCCGGAGCCTGGCGCGTGTACGTCGTATACGTGTTCAGGAGATCGACGCGTCTAGCCGCTGCGCCGAGCGGCGAGAGATCGCCGAGCGGCGCCGACGCCGAGAGCTCCGCCATCGCCAGGTAGTCGCCGCCGTCGGAGGACGACACACGGAACACGCGGAGCTGCACCGTCTCCACCCGCTCCTCGTAGAGCTTGCGCAAGCCGGAGACCATCTCCGGCGCGTGCTCCAGCGCAATGCCGCGGAATCGCCACAACGCGAGTCGCGACGACGCGCCGAGCTTTCCATACAGGCCATCGCAGGGATAGACCTGCACGCCTTCAGCGCGGTACTGCCCCCATACCTTGGACATGATGCGATGGGTCCAGGCGGAGTACCGCTCGTGCGCGATCTTGCGATAGCCCTCGCCGCGTAGCACCTCGACGTCCTCGAGATCGTACATCGCGAGATAGCGCGGCCAGCCGTTGATGCACACGAACCGCTGCGCCGTGAGGAAACCGGGACATCCCTGCCGCTCGGGGAAATGCTCCGAGTCGTACCAGTCCTGGAACTCCTCCTCGATGTTGGCCGGCGGCTCCATGGTCGCCAGGAGCAGGCCGACGGGCTTCGACGTGGTCATTGCTGCGAGACGATCATGTTGAAGAGCTCCGGATACTTCGGCTTGAACTCGTTGTACACCGGTTCCATCTTCGCTTGAAACGCCTTGTAGTTCGTTTCGGTGACCTGCATGCCCTTCTCTTTGCAGAATTGCGCGGCCTTGTCGGCGGCGATGCCGATCTCGTCGCGCCATGGCTTCTGAACCATGCTCGCCGCAGCCTGCATCGCCTCGCGGTCGGCTGCGGTCATCTGGCTCCAGCGCGCCTGGCTCACGACAAGCACGCCGGCGTTGTACACATGGTTGGTGAGCGCGATGTACTTGGTGACCTCGTACATCTTGAAGGTGACCACGGTCGGCAGCGGGAACTCCACGCCGTCGACGATTTTCTGCGACAGCGCGAGATAGACCTCGCTGCCGTCCATCACGACCGGCTGCGCGCCCACCGCCTTGAACATCGCGCTGAACACGGGCGACGGCTGGATGCGCATCTTGAGACCCTTCAGATCGTCGGGCCCGCTCACGGCCTTCTCCCGCGTTTCCACCTGACGCCAGCCGTACCACCCCCAGGTGAGGCCGACGATGTTGCGGGTGTCGGCTTCGGCAAAGATCTTCTTGCCGACGTCGCCATCGAGAATGCGCTCGGCGGCGGCGCGATCCTTGAACAGGAACGGCAGGTCGACGATCTGGATCGACGGCACGAGCGACGACAGGAAGCCCGCGGTCAGGATCGCGCAGTCGACGATCCCCGTCTGCAGGCTGCTTGCAACGTTGACGCCGCTGCCGAGCGCGCCGCCGACGAAGACCTGCACGCGGTACTTGTCGTTGGTTCGCTTCGCGACCTCCGCGCCGAAACGCTGCGCAATCGAGTACGAAACGTCCTGGGTGGTGTCGTTCGTGGCGAACTTCAGTGTGACCGGATCGGCGGCGGAGGCGCGTCCCGTGGCGGCGAGCGTTGCGCCCGCACCCAGTCCAGCGAGGAAATGACGGCGTGAAAAGGAGCTCATGAGGTTTCCTCCAGAGTTATGAAAGTGTTATGGAATGCGCGTGGCCTGACGGTACAGCAGCCTCCATTGGGCGCCTTCGCGGCGCCAGACGAGACAGAACAACAGGTATATGAGCGTCTTGCGTGCGCCGTGCGCGCTCACCGTCATGTCGACCAAACCGTCCTGAATGGCCAGGTCTTCCGAGAGGTTGAGGCGCACGTCACGGCTCTCGATGCGTCCGTATTCGTACAATCGGTCCGCAACACCCGAGAGATACTGGCTGCGTGTCTCGGCCACGCCGGTCGAGTGGAGATACCGCAGGTCCGCCGACAGCAGCGGCTCGATGTCCTTGACCGAGCCGGCGACCTGGGCACGATACAGCCCCTGCTCGAGGGCAGCGATCTGCGCCCGCAGCTGAGGTGTCGGTTCGGTAATTGCGTAGACGCTCGCCATGGCCGACTACGCCAACTCCTTGATCGCGAGATCAAGGAAGTTCTTGCCGATCGACGCTTCGAATTGCTTGTAGACAGGACGCGTCACGTCGATAAACAGTTTCTTGTTCTCCGGTGTGATGTCGTTGACCGTCATGAGCGTCTTCAGCTTGGCCAGCGCAGCTGCGATCTCGTCGGGCTGCTTTTTCCACTGCCAGTCCATCGCGGTCTTCATCGCCTTCGCAAGGGCAGCCTGGTCTTCGGGTGAAAGGCTGTCCCAGACTCCCTTGTTGATCGAGACGATGAAGAAGTCTGTCGTGTGCGCGTCGAGCGAAACGAACTTCGACACTTCATATAGCTTGATCGAGACGAGATCGGGCAGCGGATACTCGAAGCCGTCGACCACGCCCTGCTGAAGGGCGACATACAACTCTGACGGGTCGAGCGACACGGTGCTCGCGCCGAGCGCCCGAAATGTCTGAATGTATACTTGGCTGTTGATCACACGCAGTTTCAAGCCCTGGAGATCGGCAGGCTTGTTCACGGCCCGGACTTTGTTCACGATGTGCCGACTTCCGATCAACCAGTAGCCCAGTACGTGGAAGCCGGTGCCCTCGCCCATCCGCGCGATTTCCTTGCCGAGCGTGCCGTCGAGCGACGACTTGAGCTTCTCCGGCGAGCTCACGATGTAGGGCAGCGTGAACGCATCGAGCGGTTTCATGAAATTTGAGTACCACGCCGGCACTGCCATCGTGAGCGTCAGCGAGCCGACCTGCGTTGCCGACAGCATCTCGGGGATCGTGCCGAGCTGCGACGCGGGATAGATCTCGATTTTCACGCGCCCCGACGAGAGCTTGCCCGCTTCGTCGGCGAACATCTGGATCGCCTGGTTGTAGAGCGTGTCTACAGGAAGCATGTGCCCGAAGCGAAAGACCTTCGCGCGCTGGGCGAGCGCGCTGAGCGGCATGCCGAGAGCCGTCGCCCCGGCACCTGCGGCGGTGTACATCAGGAAATCGCGTCGAGTCATTGCGTCGTCGTTCATTGGTGTCTCCTCCAAAATGAATTCAACTCATGGCGAAGCTATGCGGAAGCCAAACGGTGAGCTGCGGGAACAGGATGACCACGATCAGCCCGACGATCAGGAAGAGCGTGTAGAGCAGTGCCGGCCGCATCGTCTTGTTGACAGGGGCCTCGCCGATCGCGCATGCCACGTAGTAGCCGATGCCGATGGGCGGCATGAAGACGCCAATGCCCATGGCGATTGCGAGAACCATGCCGTATTGCAGCGGCTCGATCCCGAAGCGGATGGCCACGGGCAGCAGAATGGGCGCCGCGATGAGGATCGCGGGCAGACCTTCCAGCACGAGACCGATAATGATCATTGCGAACAGCCCGGACTCAACTGGTCGTCGCAACACGGCTTTGACACGCAGAGCGTAGCACTTCATTGAGTTCTTCCGCGGGTGTGCGCCATCCGAGAGTCTTTCGGGGTCGTGTATTCAATGCAAGCGCCACCGCTTGAAGTTCGCTC
>DASVPH010000157.1:0-1957 GCA_036382945.1 Casimicrobiaceae bacterium | reverse complement strand
GCGCTCGTGGGCCGACGGCGAAGCGGTCATCCGGCTCGGTCAGGATCTCTCGTTCTCGGGCAAGGCGCAGGATTTCTTCGCCCCCTCGGACTGGCAGGCGCTCGACCGCACGGACACCGACCTCGGCGGGAGCAACGCGCTCCTGCTGAGCCTGACCGGCGCGAAGCCGAGCGAGCTCGTCCTCGCGCTGGGCAAGGACGGCAAGGCGTATCTCCTCGATCGGCAGAATCTGGGCGGGATCGGCGGCAGCATCGCCGCAAGGAAGGTGTCGTCGGGCCCGATCCGAACGGCTCCGGCAGCATTCCCTTTGGGTGATGAGATGCGGGTCGCGTTCCAGGGACGCGGTGTGGGATGCCCGGGAGGAACTTCGGGCGATCTCACCGTCATCGCGATCGCTCCAGGCGCTCCACCGACCCTTCGTGTCGCATGGTGCGCCACCGAGAACGGTCGCGGCTCGCCGATCGTCACGACCACCGACGGCAAGGCGAACCCGATTGTCTGGGCAGTCGGCGCGGAAGGGGACAACCGCTTGCACGGCTTCCGCGGAGACACCGGCGCAGTCGTGTTCTCGGGCGGCGACCCCGACGACGCCATGGGAGAGGTACGCCGGTTCCAAACGCTGATCGCCGCGGGCGAGCGCTTGTACGTCGCCGGCGACGGACATATCTACGCGTTCGCATTCTAAAGCCTGCGACGGCCCCATCGACTGCAGCCTACGCCGAGATCACCCCGCGTCGGGGAGCAATTCGCGATAGCTGATCGCCACGCGAGGCGATTCTCCAGATCCAGAAAGCGGGCCTGAGAATGCCGTATCATTCAGGAGCCACGCTAAAATTCGGTCGTGGCCTCTCGATCACGCACGCCGATCCTCCGCGCCTTCGACTCTTCTCCGCTGCACAGCGCGGCCTTCCGGTATTTCTATTTCGGCTCGATCGGCGCAGCGCTCGGCTATACGATGCAGGCGACGATTTCGGCGTGGTTGATGGCGACGCTGACGACCTCCGCCTTGATGGTTGCGCTGGTGCAGAGCGCAAGTACGGCGCCCACGCTGCTGTTCGGGTTGATCGCCGGTACCCTGGCGGACATCGTCAGCCGCCGACGCGTGATCATGGCGACGCAAGTCGTGCTGTTCTCAGCCAGCCTGATCCTCGGCTTCGCGGCGCTCGGCGGAGTGGTCGGACCGGTCTCGCTGCTGCTGCTGACGTTCCTGGTCGGTGCCGGGTTCACGTTCTATCTCCCGGCCCAGCAGGCGAGCATCAACGAAATGGTATCGCGCGACGACCTGAGCCGCGCCGTCGCTTTGAGTGCGGTCGCATTCAACGTCGCGCGCGCCATCGGGCCGGCACTCGCAGGAGCGATCGCCGCGTGGCTCAGCTCGGGCAGCGCGCTTGTCGCAGGGGCCTTCTTCTTTGCGCCCATGTTTATCGCGATGCGGTTCTACAAGCACAGGGACGTCCCGTTGCCCGGCGTTCCAGAGCGGCTGCTCTCTGGTGCGATCAGTGGGTTGCGCTATGCCCGGCACTCGGCGGCCATGCGCGCGCTGATCCTGCGCAATCTCGCATTCAGCGTATGTGCAAGCGCGTTCTGGGCGCTGCTGCCGGTGATCGCCCGCGATCAGCTCGGCCTCGGCGCCGGGGGCTTCGGTTTGCTATCGGCCAGCTTCGGGGTCGGCGCGATCATCGGTGCGATGTCGATACCCGCTCAACTGCAGCGCTACTCGCTGAACAAGGTTGTCGCGTCTGGCGGTCTATTGTGGGGGCTCGCCATATTGATCGTCGCGCTCACCGGCAATACCGCGCTCGCGCTCCTTGGTGCCGGCTGCGCGGGGATGGCATGGGTATACGTTTTCGCAAGCCTGTCGGCCGGGGTGCAGAGCAGTGCACCCGCGTGGGTGCGCGCACGAGCGGTGTCGATGAACCTGGTTGCCACCCAAGGCAGCCTGGCGGCGGGCAGCGCG
>DASVPH010000156.1:0-19473 GCA_036382945.1 Casimicrobiaceae bacterium | reverse complement strand
GGCGACGCTCCGACCGATGCAGCACCGGAGGCCGCCCTGGCGACCTCATCTTTACACGCTCAACCCGATCCGCCCGCCGTTTCCTTGCATCCATCGCAACCTCCTTTGGAGATGTGTTGCGACGATGGGTTGAATTCACCCATTGTAACGAACATGAAAAGCATCGGGCTCTTCAGTGCACCGAACGCCGCGGCCAGGCTGCGGCCGAGCCCGTCAGTGACGATTGCCTGGGATAGCACGTTGGAAGCGGCGATCATGAACAGGATCATGCCCGCGATGAGCGTCGCATCACGCAGCGACGTCCAACACGTGCTCCAGCCGATACTGTGATAGACCAGAATCGCGACCGCGAACGCGTATACCACGGCAAGCGACGCCGATTCGGTCGGCGATGCGAAACCTCCTACGATGCCACCAATGACGATCACCGGAACGAGTAGGGCGGGGAGGGCGAGTGGAAGGCTGCCGATCGCGCGCTTCAACTTAAACCGCGGTCCCTTATGCAACCCCTTGAGCTTGCTACGGATGACCACTGCGATGATCAGGGTGATCGCGAGGACTGTCGCGGGGATGATGCCGGCGACGAACAACGATCCGACGGATAGCGTCGTGATGGAGCCGAGCACCAGCAACGCGAGCGAGGGCGGAATCGTCTCGCCCATCGCCGCGGCCGCCGCCAGGACGGCTACAGATTCGGTCGGCGGATAGCCATACTGCCGAAGCGGCGCCTTCATGACGCTGCCGACCGTCGCGACGTCGGCAGCCTTCGAGCCACTCACGCCGGAAAAGACGTACATGCCGAGGATCTCAGCGATAAGCAGGCCGCCGGTCCAGTGGCCGACCCACTGCTGGACCATGTCGATCATCTTGCGCGCCATGCCGGTAACTTCCATCAGTGTTCCAGCGAGCATGAAAAACGGAATCGCGAGCAGGATGAAGCTGTGGATGCCGTATTGCAGCGCGGAGGGGATGGTGACCATCGGCGCGTCGCCCGTGGCGATAAAGAACAGCATGCCGCCGATCGCCAGGATGCCGCCGATTGGCACGCCGGCGACGAATGAGATCAGGATCACCGGCAGGATCGGGATGAACGGGTCCCAATTGACGTGCCCTTGCGCGTAAGCCCAGCGCAGCGCCAGCGTGCCAAGCGCGATGACGACCGGCACGATGGCCCCAAGCGCGATCGCCGAAAGCTCCAGCACCGCGAGCTTTTCGATCGTGAAGAGCGCCATCAGCACGAGGCCTACGCCGAGCCAGATCGCGACGTAGCCCGAATCGATACCGAGGATGGGCAGCGTCTGAGCGCGCTGCGCTGAAAAGAACGTGGGAAACGGGATCAGCGCGGTGACGCATACGCCGAGCATGATGAGCAATCCGCATGCCTCGACCGCTTGTCTCCGCGAGCCGTGGAGCATTTCGAGAACGGCCGTGTAGGCCATGCCGTGGGTCCTGCGAAAATAAGCGGGCGCGCCCAAGAACGTGATCATGGCGATCAGCACGCGCCAAAGGTCAGCCGCCCACGGGAAGTCCTGCTGCGTGAGGAAGCGCGCGAGTGCGTTGCCGAATGTCACGAAGATATTGACGATGATCGCCGCTACGGCGAGCGCCTCGAGGGCCAGCGCGAGCATGTCGAGGCGGCGGCGGCGAGGAGCCGACGGCAGCATCACTTCCGCTTCCACTTCGATACGTTCGGCGATGGCCCGGCTCATGGGCGACAATCGTCCGGCAGCGAAAACACGCGATCCATGGCCACGTCGCGGCGCACGAAGCGCCAGACGCCATCGCGCCGCCGCAGCTCGGTATCGTACTCGCCGGGAGACAGCAGCTCGGTCCTGCCGTGATCGGTCAGAAAGTCAAGGAGGTAGCAGCGCGCAGTCGCGGTATCGCCGTCGACCCACGCGCGCAAGTTGGAGACAACGTGGCGGAACTGCGCGCTGCGCTCCCGCCGCAAGTCTAGGGTGCGCTGCGCGAATGCGCGAATGCCGGCGTGGCCTTCGAAGCGACCGAGAACTGGGCTCGACAGGCTGCAATCGGGTTCGAAGCAATCGACCACTGCATCGACGTCGCACGCGTCGAGCGACGCCGCATACGCGATGAACACGTTATTGATGGCGAACCAGTCTTCGAGCGAGGCGGGATGAATCGGAGACCTCATTGGCGCTGGTCTGGCAAAACGCGAATGGGTGTGCCATCAAGATAGGCGAGCGTGTTCTCGAGGCATTGCTGGAAGAACACGCTATACACTTCCATTGCGCTGTAGCCGAGGTGTGGCGTGAGCACCGTGTTCGGACACGTGATCAGTGGGTGATCGGCTGGAAGCGGCTCGCGCTCGTAGACGTCGAGCGCGGCGATGACCTTTCCGCTTCTTAGTGCGGCGATGAGCGCCTGTTCGTCCAACAGCGGCGCCCGCGACGTATTGACGATGATCGCGCCGGGCTTCATCCGAGCGATGTCTTCGGCACCGATCACGCCGTACGTGCGCGGCGACAGCACGAGGTGCAAGCTGACGACGTCCGAATGAGCAAGCAATGTTTCCTTGCTTGCGAATCGCGTACCCGCTTCTCGCGCCCGCTGATCGGTGAGGTTCTGGCTCCAGGCAAGGACGGTCATGCCGAGCGCCTTGCCGTAAACGGCCACGCGGCCACCGATGCGGCCGAGGCCCACGAGGCCTAAGGTCTTGCCGGCGAGGACGAACCCGGTCGGGGTGTCGAGCTGGAAGCGACCGCGGCGCACGGAGCCGTCGCCTTCCGGAATTCGGCGGGCCGCGGCGAGCATGAGCGCGAGGGCCATCTCAGCAGTGCTTTCCACGCCCGGCCCGCCGTCGGTGTAACAGACCAGGACGCCGCGCCTCTGAAGGCAGGCGAGATCAATCTTGCCGGCGCGATTGCCGGTCAGCCCGAACATCTTCAACGCAGGAAGGCGATCGATGAGTGACTGCGGGAACGGCGTGCGCTCGCGCGTCGCGAGGATGATCTGGAAGCTCGCGAGTGCAGTCGCCGCCTCGTCCTCTGATGCGAATGGCGTTTCGAAAAAGTGCACGTCGGCGCGCGATTCGAGGCGCGACCAGTCCGTACACGAGGGGGCGACGCGCTGCCAATCGTCGAGGACGGCGACGCGCGTCATGGCGTATGTCGAAGCAGAAATTCACGCACCCGCTGCATCGCCTCCACGCGCAGCTCGACACCCTTCCACGGCACGAGCATTTCGACACGCGGCGCCTTGGCGAGGTCTTCCGAGACGTTTGCCGCGTGCACCAGGTCGTTGCCTGGCATGAGCAGCATCGGAATAGCACACGAGCGCACGAACTCGCGCGTGACGCTGAAGATGAAATCGCCGCCGAACATGCGGTCGTGGAATCCCGGGAGCAGGCTCGGATCGATGTTGGGCCAGTCGCGGATTTCCTGCGCCCACTTGTCGAACTCTGTGTCGAGTGCCTGGCGGTTGACTTTAGAGAGACCGATCGGGTTCTGCAGTACGAGCGAAGTCACGGCGCTCGGGCGGCGCTTGGCGACGGAAAGCGCGAATGACACGCCGATGCACGCGCCGAAGGCGTGAAATCGCGCCACGCCAAGATGGTCGACGAGAGCGAGGAAATCGTCCGCGTACGTCTCCCAGTCATCCGTCGGCTTGAGCTCGGCGCGCGAGCGGCCTGCATTGCGGACGTCCAGCGCGATCAAGGTGAAGCGGTCCTGCAACGCAGGAACCGGGTCAAGCCAATCCTGCGGCACCGCGGGCTTCGCCGGGTTCGTCGCCCAGCGCTCGATGCGCGAGCTCAAGAATCCCGGCGCGAACAGGAGCACCGGATAGCCGCGACCGTGGACCTCGTAATAGAGGCTTCCGGCGTCGATGGCGAGATAAGGCACGGCTACTTGAGGTTACGATCCCAGAGGTCGAACAGCGTGTCCCAGCACTTCTCGGCGGCCGCCGGGTCGTAGTCGGGGCGGTTGGCAAAGCAGAATCCGTGATGCGCACCTTCGTAGGTCTCCATGCGATAGCGGGTGCCCGCCGCCTTGAGTGCGCTGTCGAGCGCCGGCGCGACGCTCGCCGGCACCGCGGGGTCGTGCTCCGCGAAGCCGACGTACAAGTCGCCCTTGATCTCGGCCGCGAGCTTGTGCGGCGAGTCCGGCTTGTCGGTCACCATGTCGACCCCGTAAAGCGCGGCCGCGGCCCGCATCCGCGAGTATTTCGCGGCGACGGTCATCGCGAACGGCCCGCTCATACAATGACCGACACAGCCGAGTGGGCCTGCCTTCGCCTTGTCCTGCCCGTCGAGGAACGCGATCATCCCAGCGGTATCCTCGGTCACAGCCGCGTTGGTCAGGCTCAGCATCGCCGCGCGAATCACCGCGGACATCTGCTCGTTGCGGCGCGGTACGTCGAAGCGGATCGTGCCGAGGCGATAATAGAGATCGGGCACGAGGCAGAAGTAGCCGTGCTTGGCGATACGCCGTGCCTGGATCTTCAATTCGTCGCGAAACCCTGGCGCATCCATGTAGATGATGATCGCCGGAAACGAACCGGGATCGCTCGGGCATGCCGCATAGCCAGGCTGACGGCCGTACTTGGTGTTGATGATGACGTCCTGCTCGATCATGAAAGACTCCTACGCCGAATGCGCCGTTGCGGCGACCCTGCCGTCGAGGAGCGAGCGCGTGCCCGCCCGCAGGATGTCGTTGATCCACGCGAACTTCATGAAATCTTCGCGCACGCGCTTGCCTGCCTTATTGATCCGCTGCGTGCAGTCGGCGACGGCGCGCTTGACCTGGGGATGCGCCGCTTCGCCAGGGTGCCCCAGCGACTGCGCGAGATCGAGCAGGCCGAAGCTCAGGTAGTCGACGCCGTGGACACCTGCAATTCGGTGGGCAACCTCCAAGGCGGCCAGCGTCTCGATCATCATGCACACCGACAGCGCGTTATTGCATGCGGCCATATATGCCGCGCGATCGGGACCGTTTTCCCAGTACTCGGGCCGTCCCGCGCCGAACGACCGCATGCCGATGGGCGCGAAGTACGCAGCGTCAACGATACGCTTCGCGTCCTCGACCGACTCTACGTGCGGCACGACGATGCCGCGCACGCCCCGATCGAGAAACCGGGTGATGGTCGCGCTCGAAGGATCGGGGATGCGTGCGATGGCGGTGAGTCCATGGCGCTCGGCGGTGATGCACATCAGCTCGATGTCCCGCCAGTCGAAGCAGCCGTGCTCGCCGTCGATGTATACGAAGTCGAGGCGCTCGGAGGCGAGGACCTCGATCAGCGGAGTGGCCGGAAACGTGAGATGAATGCCGCGAACCCAGTCGCCGCTGGCCGCGGCGTGCTTCACAGAATTTCTTGCGAGCATCGCGCGCCTCGCTCTCATCAGGCCGGCGTCGCGCGCGCCATCTTCACAAGCTGGGGCACGAAGAGATCCGGGTTCTTCTCGATGACCGGGGCGCAGGCCGTGCGGAACGACTCGACGTCGGGCGTCACGTTGACCTGCATGCCCTGCGCCTTGAGGAATTCGTAAGCGTCGGCCTCGTCCTTGACGGTATAGTTGCGCAGGAACTGGTCGGCGTTGCCGCAGGCGCTGTCGAAAGCCTTCTTCTCCTCCGCAGTGAGACTGTCGTAGAACTTGGGATTGGTCACCGTGTACGCGGTGGTCAGCACGTGCTCGGTCTTCGAGATGTACTTCTGAACCTCGTAGTACTTGTTGGACTTGACCACTGACGGCGGCGTGTCCTGCCCGTCGGCGACGCCCTGACGAAGCGCCAGGTAGAGCTCGCTCAGGTCGACCGCGACGGTCGTCGCGCCCATCGCCTGGATCATCTGGATATAAGCCTTCGAGTTCGGCACGCGCATCTTCAGGTTATGCATGTCCTTTACGCTGTTGATCGGCAGCTTGTTGTTGGTGATGCTGCGGAAGCCGAGATCGGTCCATCCCGTAAGCACGAAGCCTTTGTCGAGGCAGCGCTTGCGCAGGTCGTCGCCGAAGGTGCCATGGATCGCGTTCCAGCATTGCTCCCGCGACTTCCACAGGAACGGCGCATCGGTGATCGACATCTCCGGCACCCAGTTCATGAGGCCGACGCCGATCGCGCCCATCTCGAGCGAGCCCACGCGCACGGCCTGCGCGGTGTCGCGCTCGTTACCCATCTGCGCGTTTGGGAAGATCTGCACCGCGAATTTGCCGCCCGACTCCTGCTCGATCACGTTCTTGAACTGCTCGGCCCAGATCTGCCAGCCGTGGGCGATGGGGGCGGGGTGCGCGAAGCGGATCCGCTTGGCGGTCGCCTGTGCTCGGCTTGGTTGCCCGTACAACGCACTCGCGGCGATTGCGCCCGCCGCGCCAAGCATCTGCAACACGCGACGGCGCTGAGACGCGACGACATCGAGCTTCGACGGTTTCATGGCTTCTCCTTCCGAGGTCAATGCATGAAATTGAGCAGGTGAGGCAGGATCGTGGTGATCACTGGGAAGAGCACGACCAGAAGCAACCCCGCGAGCAGCACGGGGAGATAGAAGAGCAGAGGCGCGCTCGCCTTCTCGACCTTCGCGCCACTGATGGCGCATGCGACGTAGAGCGCAATGCCGATCGGCGGCAGGATGATGCCGATGCCGAATGCCTCGGTCATCACGATCCCGTATTGCAGGGTGTCGATACCGAGCTGCTGGGCGACTGGCAAGAGCAACGGCGCGAGGATGATGATGGTGACGAAGCTCTCGAGCATCGTACCCATGAGCACGGTGATGAGGATCACTGCCGGCAGGAATGCGTAGGGCCCGAAGCCGGCAATAGTCGACGCGATCGCAGTGGTGATGCCTTCCAGCGTCAGCGCCCAGGAGAACACCGTGGCAACACTCACGGTGTAGAAGATCATGCCGTTGAGAAGCGTCGCGTTGCGCAGACAGGCCCAGAAGGCACCGCCGTCGATCTTGCGATATCCAAGGCCGAGCGCGAGGCTGTAGAGGACGGCGAACGTCGACACTTCAGTCGGCGTGCCTATGCCGCCGATGATGCCGCCAAGCAAAATGACCGGTATCATGAGCGGCAAGATCGCCTTGCGTCCCGTTTGCGCGATTTGCCGCGCGCTTGCGCGCGGCGTGGTTTTCCATCCTGCCCGTGTCGCACGGATGCGCACGGTGATCATAAGCATGAGGCCGATCAGCGCAGCGGGGAGGATACCCGCGATGAACAGCGCTCCGGTCGAGATCGCTGTGGCCGATCCCAGGAGAATGAGCGCAATGCTAGGCGGCACCGACTCTGCCATCGCGGCTGACGCTGCAAGAATCGCTGCGCGCTCCTCGGGCGGATAACCGTGCTCCTGCAGCTTGCGATTCATCGGGAGGCCGACGGTCGCCATGTCGGCCGCCTTAGAGCCCGAGATGCACGATGCGATGTAGACACCTACGACCATGACCTGCAGGAGGCCGCCGCGAATGTGTCCGATCAGCGACGACACGAACGCTACGATCCGGGCACCGACGTCGGCCCGGTCCATGATGAAACCGGCGAGGATGAAGAACGGCAGCGCGAGGAACACGAACCCGCCCGCACCGCGTTGCGCGTTCATCACCACACCCATGAGGTCGCCGGAGCCGCTCGCCTTGGCGCACACGATGCCGATCACCGCCAACACGAATGCCACCGGGACGCCCGCGGCAATCATCGCCACGAACGCGACGGCGAGCCCTGCGTAGAGCGCCTGCGGGTGAGCCGCGAGATAGGGTGTCGCCTGCACGATCAGCAGCGCGAGCACTGCGATCGCGATGCCGGAGACGAGCGGCGCGCGAGCGCCGGTGCACCACAGGCTATGCGCCGCACGTGCAATGAACAACGCGCAGCCGGCGGTAATTGGCAACGTCATCCATAGGTAACCGATCCCGAGAAGGACCGTTTTCTCTTCGGCGTTGGCGATGAACATCGGGATCGAATAGGCGCCGATCAAGAGTGACACCACGATCGCAATCCACTCGGTGGCCGCGTTGAGATAACGCTGGACAACGGCGGGCATCCTGTCGAGCAAGACCTTGATCGCGATGAACTGACCGTGACCGTAGGCGACCGCGCCACCCATGAACGCGAGCGTGACGAGGAAAAGAGGTGACACCTCGTCGACCCACATCATCGACGACGTGTTGAAGAGCGAGCGGATCATCGTGCTCGCGAACACGAGCGCGACTTCGCCCGCGAGCATGACATTCAGAAGCGCGATGACACTGTTGTCGATCCTCTCGAGCCAACGCGGCAGCGAACGCGGCTCCGTGGTAGGGCCGTCCGCGGGCAGGGCTGTGGATGGCGTGGCCAAGACTGCCATCTGCATGGGTCGCAGAGCTCCTCCGGTGACACGGCTGATGGCGCCGCTACGAATCGGTGCGGTCCGACATCCGCAGCACCTTTGGCCTCGCACGTTAACAGTGCACGAATATTAAAAAAAGCTGATTTTTTTGAGGGAATTCGATAGGATGGACCTATCATGTACGTGACCCTGGCCCAGCTTCGTACCTTCGAGCGCATCGTTCGGCTCGGGAGCTTCCACGCCGCGGCGCTCGAGCTGAAGCTATCGCAGCCTTCCGTCTCCCAGCGCATTCGTGAGCTGGAAGCGGGGTTGCAGACGCCGTTGTTCGTGCGCCGAGGACCCCGCGTCAGCCTCACCGCCGAAGGTCACGCGCTCCTCGAGTACGCGGATCGCATGCTGGCGACCGCGGGCGAGCTGGTGGAGCGGTTCCGCACGCGTGATCCGCTGAAAGGCACGCTGCGGCTCGGCGTGAACGAGACATTCGCGTTCATCTGCCTGCCCGAGCTCCTGAAGCGGATGGAGCAGCAATATCCGGCGATCCGTACGAACGTTTTCGTCGGCGACACGGGCGTGGTGAACGCGCGCTTGAATGACCAGGCGCTCGACATTGCGGTCGTCTCGGAGCCCACGGTCGCGCCCCACGTCTCGCAGGAAGCCCTCGGCACGAACGTGTTCGGATGGTTCGCGAGCGCGGCGCTCACGCTGCCGCGACGGACCTTCACGCCGCTGGATCTCGAGCAGTACCAGCTTCTGGTGCCGCCCCCGCCAGCGCGCCTGCACATGACGGTGATGAAGTGGTTCGCCGACGCCGGCGTGAAGCCGCGCCGCATCAGCACGTGCAACAGCATCCACGCCACGGCGGAGACGATCGCCGAGGGCGCCGCGATCGGCATCGTCCCCGTGCGCATCATGCACAGCGCCGTGGAGCGGCGCGGTGTGCGATTGCTCAAGGTGAATCCCCCGGTTCCGGGCCATCAAGTGGCCATCTGCTACCAGATTCGCGAGTTCGGGCCGGGCTTGAAGGTACTCGTCGGGGTCATCCGCGATCTCGTCGCCAAGCACAAGCTGTTCGTGCCGGCGGTCGGTGCCTGACCCAGCCTATTCTCATGATTGCGTTTGCCTATCGCTTTGCCGCAAAAGTTCCAATTGGTCATTTGAACCGAGGACTCGTACATTTCCGCGGCGGCAATCGGGACGAAGACCCGTGACGAGGTCGAGGTCTCGCCCGCCGGCGTGCCTAAGGATCAGGTCGAGCAGGAGGAGTGAGCTTCTTGGAAACGTTCGGGGCCGGCGAATACACGTATCGCGCGGTCGAGGGCTGGGCGAAGTGGCCCGAAGACTGGAATCTGCACGATGTCGCAGGCGTGGGTATCGACCGCAACGACAATGTCTACGCCTTCCATCGCGGCGACCATCCGATGGTGGTGTTCGACCGTGACGGCAACGTGCTTCGCACTTGGGGAGAGGACGTGTTCCGCCACGCGCACGGCGTGCACATGGGACCCGAGGACACGATCTATCTCACCGACGACTTCGACCACACGGTGCGCAAGTGCGCGCTCGACGGAAGCGTGCTTCTCACCATCGGCGTCCCGGGCGAAGCCGCGCCGTTCATGAGCGGCGAACCGTTTCGACGCTGCACGCACACCGCTCTCTCGCCGCGGGGCGACATCTACGTTTCGGACGGTTACGGCAACGCGCGGATCCACAAGTACGCGCCCAACGGCAAGCGCCTGTTGTCATGGGGCGAGCCGGGGGCGGGACCCGGCGAGTTCAACCTCCCGCACAACATCGCCTGCGATGCCGATGGTTGGGTGTATGTCGCGGATCGCGAGAACCACCGCATTCAGGTCTTCGACGGCAACGGCCGTTTCGAGCGGCAGTGGCATGACCTGCACCGTCCGAGCGGAATGTACATGCCGCCGGGAAAGTCGCCGGTATGCTATGTGGGCGAGATCGGCCCGTACTACGAGTTCAACCGCGGCGCGCCGAACCTGGGTCCACGCATAAGCATTCTGTCCAACGACGGCAGGCCGCTGGCGCGCATCTCGACCACTCCGTCGGCAGGTACTGGTCCCGGCCAGTTCATATCGCCGCATGGCTTGGCGGTTGATTCGCGCGGAAACCTCTACGTGGGCGAGGTTTGCTACACGGCGTGGGATTCCAATTTTCCCGGCATTCCCCGACCACGGCGCATCCGATCGCTGCAGAAGTACGAACGAGTGCGCTCGCCCGGATGAGAACGGAGTCTGTCGCGTTTCGCAAGGAGGATCCATGAAGAGCCGAATCATCGTGTGCGCTGCTGTTGCTGGCAGCGCTCGGAATGCCGTCGGTCGCGGATGCGGCCGGCAAGGTCGTGCTGATGCTGAACTGGTACGTGTACCGAGAGCACGCGCCGTTCTGCTACGGTGTGGAGAAGGGCTACTACAAGGCGGAGGGCATCGATCTCGATATCGAGGAGATCAGCAAATCGTTCGACACGTTCTGCCCACCCGGTCCAGTGGTCGCCACCGATCTGGATCCGGGCAATCTGCTGCTCGAAACGTTCGTGAACGGCGAACGCAGGCAATCCGTTCGTACCTCCGACCTGCTGTTCTCGGTCATCGACCTGCTCGTCTACATCAGCCGCGCCGTGACGCTGATGCCGGGCGACGTCATCCTCACCGGCACGCCGTTCGGCGTCGGGCCGATCGTGCCTGGAGACGTGGTCGACGTGACTGTCGAGGGGGTGGGCACGCTGCACAATCCAGCGGTGCGCGAGTCTGAACCCGCATAGTGGGCGCGCGACGGAGATTAGACGATGGTCCCTTCCAGCACTCGATCAACGACGCTCAAGCCGGCTTGGATGATTACCGGGTGCTCGACCGGATTCGGGAGAGAGCTCGCGCGGCAGCTCCTGGAGAGCGGCTTCCGAGTCGTGGTGACAGCGCGCGACCCTGCAGCCATTCGCGATCTCTCCGAGGCCTATCCAGGGACTGCGCTTCCCCTGGCATTGGACGTGACCAAGAAGCCGGAGATCGAACGCGCGGTTCTGGAGAGCGAGCGTGCGTTCGGTGCGATCGACGTGCTGGTCAACAACGCGGGTTACGGATACTACGCCCCGGTCGAGGAAGGTGACGAGGCCGCTGTACGCCGCATGTTCGAGACCAACTTCTTCGGTCTGGTAGCGTTGACGAAGGCGATCCTGCCGTCGATGCGGGCGCGCAGAAGCGGCCACATCGTCAATATCTCTTCAGTCGGAGGATTGGTCGCGTTTCCCGGGTCCGGCTATTACGCCGCAACCAAATTCGCGGTCGAGGCAATTTCCGAGGCGCTGTCGAAGGAGGTCGCGCCTCTCGGAATCCGCGTGCTGCTGGTGGAACCCGGTCCGTTCAGAACACGCTTCGTCGAAAACTCGGCAGAGGAAGCGAACGTACGGGCGCCAGACTACGCGACGACAGTGGGCGCTCGGCGCGCAGCTATACAGGCGGGAAGCGGCAAACAGCCGGGTGATCCGGCACGGGCGGCCGCGGCGATCATTGCTGCCGTGCATTCGCCGTCGCCGCCGCTACGGCTCGTGCTAGGCGCGCAAGCGCTCGGCCATGTCCGTGCCAAACTTGACGCCCTGAGGCAAGAGATCAATGCCTTTGAGCAAACAGCGCTGGCGGCTGATTATCCGTCTTAGCCACTGCCGGTCCAGGTTTTGTCGCCCGTCAAACCGGCGCGCGGCATGTCGATCCGAACCTGGTTCAATTCCGCCCTTGGCCACCAGATTTCGCAAAAAGAACCTGCCTCTTGTCGTCTTCTAACGACACGGGCAGCCCACGTGATCCTCGGGTGCGCTTCGATACCGGCGGAAATCGACGCCCTCGACAACGGCGGGTTTCCGGGCTGGCAACGCACGGGAGAAACGCTGCTGCCTACGCGCAGCGCGACGATGGTCCTGGCGGAACCACGCCCGTGTGCCGCTTCTACGGTCTACCGGAGAAGGGCCTTGACTCGCACTTCTACTCGGCATCCCCCGACCTAACGCCGAGGCTTTTTGCGTGCCGCGGTAGCTGATACGCAGGCGTAGAATTGCTTGCATGGAAAACGCGGCAAAAGATTTGATCGATTCCTTTGAAGCGCTTCTTGATACCTCGGCCGCCTGAGCGACGCCTGCCATCGTTTTGACGACATCCATGACCGACTCCATCTCTCAGGCCCCCGCCGTTCACGCGGTGGAAAGCCTGCGGCCGCTCCTCATGGGCACGCGCCACATGGCGGTAGCCGGCCATTACGGCGCCGCGCATGCCGCGTTCACGGTGCTCGAGGCCGGCGGCAACGCGGTGGATGCGGGCGTCGCGGCCGGCATCGCGCTCGGCGTGCTGCAGAGCGATCTGGTCAATGTCGCGGGTGTGGCCCCGATCATGATCTACCTCGCCAGGACACGCGAGGTGGTCACGATCAGCGGTCTCGGGACATGGCCGGGCGCCGTGACGACCGATTACTTCGTCAGGCGCTGCAACGGCGCGATTCCCGAGGGCATCCTGCGCACCGTCGTGCCCGCGGCCCCCGACGCGTGGATCACGGCGCTCGAGCGCTTCGGCACGATGAGCTTCGGCGAATGCGCATCGGCCGCGATCCGCTTCGCGACGGAAGGCTTCCCGATGTACCCGCTCATGGCGGAGATGATCGCGACGCACGCCGAGGACTACCGGCGCTGGCCGTCGAGCGCTGCGATCTATCTCCCGCAGGGCAGGCCGCCGCGTCCGGGCGAGATTTTCGTGCAGCGCGATCTCGGGAGCACGCTGCAGTACCTGGCCGACCAGGAGAAAGCGGCGTCGGCCAAGGGGCGCGCCGCCGGCCTCCAGGCGGCGCGCGACGCCTTCTACCGCGGCGACGTTGCGCAGGCGATCGTGGCTTACCATCGCCGGAACGGCGGGCTCATGATCGCCAACGATCTGGTGCGTTTCCGCGTGGCGATCGAGCCGCCGGTGCGCACGCGTTTCGGCGAGCTCGAGGTCTACGCCTGCGGCCCGTGGTGTCAGGGACCGGCGCTGCTGGAGATGCTCAACATCCTCGCCGGAATCGATCTCGAGGCAATGGGCCACGACTCCGTCGACTACGCGCACGCGCTCACCGAGGCGATCAAGCTGGCGTTCGCCGATCGCGAGCGCTACCTCGGCGATCCGCGCTTCGTCGACGTGCCGGTCGAGACGCTGCTCTCCGCCGAGTACGCGGCGACGCGGCGCGCATCGTTACGCTATGATCGCGCCTGGCCGGGCTTGCCGCCCGCCGGCGACATTCCGGGGTACGAGGCGCGTCAGGCGCCGGTGCCGAGCCAGCAGCGCGCGCCCGCCGGCGCCGACACCTCGCACGTGAGCGTGATCGATCGCGAAGGCAACGTGTTCGCGGCCACGCCGAGCGACCCCTCGTACGACACGCCGGTGATCCCGGGCACGGGCTTGTGTCCGTCGTCGCGCGGCTCGCAGAGCTGGGCCGATCCCACGCATTCCTCCTGCGTCGCACCCGGCAAACGCCCGCGGCTCACCCCGATGGCGGCGCTCGCGATCCTGCCCGACGGCAGTCCGATGCCGATCGGGACGCCGGGCGGCGACGTCCAGGCGCAGGCGATCCTGCAGGTGCTGCTCAACATGGCGCTGTTCGACATGAACGCGCAGCAGGCGGTGGAAGCGCCGCGCTTCGCCTGCTACAGCTTTCCCGATTCCTTCGAGCCGCACGCCTATTCGCCGGCGCTCCTCTACGTGGAGAACCGCGTGCCGCAAGCCGTGCGCGACGGACTCGCCGCGCGCGGGCACGAGGTGGCGGATTGGCCGGCGTTCGTGTGGCGCGCCGGCGCGGTGTGCGTTCAGCGCGCCGACCGGGCGAGCGGCGTGATCTGCGCCGGCGCCGATCCGCGGCGCCCCTGCTACGCGGTCGGCTGGTAGCGCCCGCCTGCGGGCGGCACCGGCAGTCGCGGGAGCCGCTCGGGCAGGAGTCCCGCGGGCTTGTACCGCAGGATGACGAGCAGCAACGCCGCGACCAGAAACTCCCGCACCGCTGCGCCCTGCACGATGCTGATTCCGGGCACGAGAGGAATCGCGAAGCGCGTCGACTCCAGCAGGAACACCACCGCGAAGGCTCCGGCGATCGCGCCACGATTGTTGCCGAGCCCTCCCGCGAGCAACGCGAGCTTGATGTAGAGCGTGAACAGCGGAACGAAGATGTCCGGCGCGATATACGAGGTGTAGTGCGCGTACAACGCCCCCGCCAGGCCCAGCGCGGCCGAACCGATGGCGAACGCCTTCACCTTAAACAGCAGCGCGTGCTTGCCCGCGACCGCGGCGACCTGCTCGTCGTCGCGGATGGCGCGCAGCACGCGCCCGAAGGGCGAGGCGCGAAGGCGCTCCGCGACGGCGTACGCCGCCGCGACGATGATCGCGACGATCGCGAGGTAGAGCAGGTTGAACGCTTCCGGCGAGAGCGCGGCCCGGTAGGGCCCGGGGATGCCGGACAGGCCGTCGGTGCCGTTGGTGAGCGGGATCGCATTGCTCGCCACGATGCGGATCGTCTCCGCGAAACCGAGCGTAACGATCGCCAGATAATCACCGCGCAGTCGCACGGTGACGAGCGCCACGCCCACGCCCACGAGTGCCGCGACCACGGCGGCGGCCGCCATCCCGCCGGCGATCGGCCAGCCAGCCTTGAGCGTGAGCAGCGCGCTCGCGTAAGCACCGACGGCGAAGAAGCCCACCAGACCGAGGTTCACCATGCCGGCGAAGCCCCACATCACGTTCACGCCGAGCGCCATCAGCGCGTAGATGCCGCAGGAAACCGCGATCGCGATTAGGTAGTTTTCCATAATCCACGTGGGGCTGTTTCAGAGGTTCTTTAGTACGCCCGCTGCCCCAGGATACCGCGCGGCCGAAGTGTGAGCACGAGCAGGATGGCGACGAAGCCCACCGCGCTGCGGTAGTCGGGCGACAGGAACAGCAAGCACAACTCCTCGCCGACGCCGATGGTGAGCGCGCCGACCACGGCGCCGGGAATGCTCCCCAGACCGCCAACCACCGCCGCGGCGAAGACCGACAGGATCGAGCGGAAGCCGGTCAGCGGATCGATCGTCGTGTCGAGCCCGATCAGCATGCCGCCCAGCCCGGCGAGGCCCATGCCGACGAAGCTCACGATGCGCCCGATCGCTTCCGCGTTGATGCCCTTGATGCTCGCGAGCATGGGATTGTCGGCCACCGCGCGCATGGCCTTGCCGGTCCTCGTGAGCGCGAGGAAGCCGAACAGCGCCGCCATGGTCACGACCGCGATCGCGAGGTTCTCGACCTGTTGCGGACCCACGCGGATGACGCCCAGCCGCCAGTCGCGCCGGATCGGCAAATCGTAGCCGCGCAGCTCGTTGCCGAAGCCGAAGCGCACGATGTTCTCGAGCGCGATGGTCAGCGCGATCGAAGCGATCGCGGTGGTGATGTAGCCGGCGGAACGGAAGCGCTTGAGCACCGCTTCGTCGGTGGCCACGCCGACCAGGCCGGCAACGACGAAGGCGAGGAGCACGGAAGGCAGCAATGCCAGCCCGAGCTTGGCGTTCGCGACGTAGCCCGCGAACGCGCCGATGGTCGCATGCGAGGCGACCGAGAAATTGGGAAATCGCAGCACGGCGTAGATCGCGGTGAGGCCCATGGCCGGAACGGCGAGGATCGTTCCGGCCATGATGCCGTTCACCACCAGCTGACCGACGTCCGCCAGCGACGGCATCGAAACCGCTTCAGGCGACCTTGAGCAGCACGAATTTGCCGCCGGCCACCTTGTTGTAGCGGAACTTTGCGTCGATGATGTCGCCGATGTCGGTGAAGTCGCAGGGACCGCTCGCGCCTTCGTAGTTGATCTCCCGGCCCTGCGCGAGGAGCTTCAGTCCTTCCACCGCGCTGTACACCTTCGTGCCGCTGCCCTGGCTGATCTTGCGCACGTTGTCGCGGATGCCGGTGCCGGTCGCGACCTTGGCCTTGGCGATCGACAGCGCGACCAGGCTCGCCCAGTCGGTCGCCTGCGTCTCGTAGGAATCCGGTTCGGCGATGCCGAGCCGCTTGCGGGCGAGCTCGTAGGCGGGGGAGCTCACGTCCGCCGACGGCTGCACGGTAATCACGCCCTCGGTCACTTCCTTGGGGAGCGACTCGAGCACCTTCGTGGTGACCGCGTACGACTGCGCGAAGCGCGCTCCCGGATAGCCCGCACGGTACAGATCGCGCAGCAGGATCGTCACGTCCGGAGCGTAGCCGTTGAGATAGATCAGGTCGGGATTCGTCTTTAGCGCCTGATCGACTTCCGAACGGTAGGTGGTCTTGTCCTTGTCGTAGATGAGCGTGCCGACCATCTGCGAGCCCTTTTCCTTGAGCACCTCGGTGGCGCGGGTCTGCGTCGGCTCGGCAAACGGCGCCTGGATCGACATCATGAAGACGCGCTTGACGCCGATCGAGGCGATGAACTCGGCGTGCTTGCCGGCCTGCAGATGGTTGTTGGGCTGCGTGCGGATGAGGTAGCCCTGGTGCGGCAGCTTGGTGATCGAATCGGCGCCCGACACCGTGGTGAGGAAGGTCTTGCTCTCCCAGCAGAGCGGCGCGACGGCCGAGGTGACCGCCGAGGCCCAGGTGCCCATGATCGCCGGCACCTTGGTCACGTCGATCAGCTTGCGCGCCGCGCGCACGGCAGCCTCAGGATTGGTCTGATCGTCCTCGACCACGAGCACCACCTTGCGTCCCAGGAGTCCGCCGGCGGCGTTGACCTCGTCGATCACGGCCTGCATGGCCTTCGCCATGCGCGGCCCGTCGAAGCCACCCGCGCCCGTGAGGGGCGTGAGCACGCCGAGCTGCATGGGGCCGTCCTGGCCACGCACGATGGCGGGCGCCATGCCGGTCAGCGCAAGCGCACCGGAGATTTTCAGGAAGCGGCGACGTGGTGCAGGTGTGGAATGCAGCATGGTGTTCTCCATGGTCATTGATGGATTGGTGCGTCTCATCCGCCCAGAAAGACGCGCCGGATGTCCGGATCGGCGGCCAGCGCGGCTGCCGCGCCGTCCCGATGGTTGCGACCGTCGACGAGGATGTACGCGCGGTGGGCGACGGTCAAGACCTCGCGCGCATTCTGCTCCACCATCGCGATCGACACGCCGGCGCGATGGATTGCCGCGATGTCCTCGAACAGCCGTTCCGCGGCAACGGGAGAGAGCCCGGCGGAGGGCTCGTCGAGGAGCAGGAGCTTCGGCTCGACCATCAACGCCATGGCCATCGCCAGCACCTGCCGCTCGCCGCCCGAGAGCGAGCGTGCCGGCACGCGCCGGCGGCGCGCCAGCATCGGGAAGCGCTCGAACGCCCCTTCGATCCTGCGGCGGCTTCCCTTGGCATCGATGTAGCCCCCCATCTCGAGGTTCTCGCGCACCGTCATGGTGGGAAAGACGTTCTGCTCCTGCGGCACGTAGGCGATGCCGCGGCGACTGATCTCGCGCGGCGCGTGACCGTCGATCGCCGCGCCGTCGAAGGTGATCCGGCCGCGCCCCGGCCTGAGCAGTCCGGCAATGGTCTTGAGCAGCGTTGATTTGCCGGCGCCGTTCGGGCCGATGACGCCCACGATCTCGCCCGCGTCGACGGAGAAATCGATGCCCTTCAGTACCTCGTCGGTCGCGCTGTAGCCCGCGACCACGCCTTCGACGGCAAGAAGCGTCATCGCCCGCGACCCATGTACGCTTCCTGCACCGCGGGATCGGCAATGAGCTCGGCGAACGTTCCCTCCGCCAGGTTGCGGCCTTCGGCGAGAACCACCACGCGGTCGCACAGCGCCGCGATGGTATCCATGTGATGCTCGATCAGCAGGATGGTCATACCCTCGTCGGCGAGCGCGCGAAGATGCCGCGCGATCTCGCGGGCGAGCGAAGGATTCACGCCGGCGACCGGCTCGTCGAGCAGGATGATCTGCGGCCGCGCCATGAGCACCCGGCCGATCTCGAGAAGCTTCTTCTGCCCACCGGAGAGGCTCGAGGCGGGTTCGTTCAGCATTCGCGCGAGATCGAGCCGCGCGGCGACGGCGTGCGCAGCCTCCTTCAATTCGTCCTCGCGGCGGCGCGCCGCGGCCGAGCGCCGCAGCGCCGGCAGGACCTGCTCGCCGGGCTGGCGATCGCCGTAGAGCAGCAGGTTCTCGTAGACGGAGAGCCGCGGAAACCCGCGCGCGATCTGGAAGGTGCGCACCAGACCGGCATTGGCGATGCGGTCCGGCCGCCAGCCGGTGATGTCGCGGCCGGCGAAGCGCACGCTTCCCGCGTCGGGCGGCACGACGCCGGAGATGCAGTTGAACAGCGTTGTCTTCCCCGCGCCGTTGGGACCGATCAGTCCCGTGATCCGGCGCGCTTCGACGCGAAGATGCACGCCGGCGAGCGCGTGCACGCCGTAGAAGCTGCGCGTCAGGCCATGGACGTCGAGGAGCGGGTCGGCCACCGGGATCGGTCCGTCGTGGTCGTCGACGAGCTCGCTGGTGCTCAAGCGAGGAGCGAGGGCACGAGGAAGGGCGCGATCAGCAGGGCGGTCGCCGCATCCTCGCCGGTGAACCAGCCCGCTTCGTGCGAAATGTTCATCGTCCCGAGGCGCCGGCCGCGATAGGCGAGCGGCACGTTCATGATCGAGCCGATGCCGAGGCTCGCGATGAGGGCGTGGTCCGAGAACGCCGCGCGCACTTCGTTGGGCGTGCGGGCGACGAACACCTCGCCGCGGTCGAACACCGCCCGGCTCCAGGGCGTTCCGCGCTTGTCCTTGCGGCCGCCGACGGGATAGGCGGCCGGGTTGCTGCTGTAGATGCGCTCGACCTGCCCGTCCGCTTCGTGAAGGCGCATCAGCGTGAACAGCTTGTGGCCGATCGTCTCCTGTACGAGCCCGTCGATCGCGGCGTAAAGTACGGGCGACTCGTGGTCGGCGGCGAGCCGCTCGGCAAGCGAAGCGAGGTCGGCGAGCGTGAGCGGACGCTTTGCGTTTGCCATGGTCGCGATCCCTGGGAGGTCCGGTTGGAAAACGGATCCGACCACCTCCGTTCTGGTGCAAGAATATAATGGTTCGTCAGTAAAAATCGTGGGCGAGTTTTGGTTCAGGAAGCTTTCCAAGTACATGAAATAGCGAGAGCTCGGCGATGCGGAAGGACCGATAGCCGTACGCTTTTCTCATGGTGACTTTGGCTTTGTTGTTCAGTCCCT
>DASVPH010000155.1:0-33766 GCA_036382945.1 Casimicrobiaceae bacterium | reverse complement strand
AGCGCATAGGTCGACTTGCCCTTCTGCAACGTGCCCACCATCTGCAGCGACTCGAGCGGGTACGCCTCGAGCGGCTCCTTGCGCCGGGTGAGGTCGGGCGCCAGATTGCTGCCGCTCTTCACCGGCTCGATCTTGCGCGGCTTGAACGGGTCGGGCAGATCGAAGGCGTTGTAGGTGAACGGCTCGTAGGGCTTGACCTGCGGCAGCGGGTCGAGCTTGCCCTTGGCGCCCTTGCCCTGCTCCTGCATCCAAGCGCGCAGATCCTGATGACTTTCCCCGCTGCAACCGGCGACGAGCAACCCGATGCCGAGACAACAGGCGAGACGCGCTTTCATTTCCTGCCCTTCGGGGCCTTCGCGGCCTTGGCGGCGCGCTTCTGCTTGGCGATCTCGTCCTCGTCAAGGTAACGGAACGTCTTGGCCACGGTCTGCATGACGAGCGTGCCCTTGTCGTTCGTGATGGAAAGATCGTTGAGCGTCACGATGCGCGGAAGCTGTGCGACGTCGCTCGCGAACGCCCCCATGTCGTGATAGTTGCCGGTCACCTTAACCGTGATCGGCAGCTCCGCGTAGAAATCGGCCATGTTCTCCTGCGTGGCGGGCTTGAACAGCTCGAACTCCAGCCCGCGCCCCAAGCCGGCCTGGTTGATGTCGGTGAGCAGCGCATCCATCTCCGACTTGTTGGGCAGCTGCTTGAGCAGCGCGCCGAACGACTGCTCGATCTCGCGCAGTTGCTGGATGTAGAGCTCGAGGTTGACCGCCTTGGCCTTCTTCGACTTGTAGGCGTCCTTGAGCTTGGCCTCTTCGCCCTGCGCGCGGTCGAGGGTGTCGAACTGGTCGCGCCAGTCGAGCAGCGCCCCGATGACGATGATGACTGCGAAGACCAGGGTCAGGACCACCGCCTTCGGCAGCAAAGGCCAGCTCCCGGCCTCGCGGAGGTTCAGGCGCCGGATGTCGTCGAGCGTCATGAGTGCGCCCCCTCGGCCCGGATCGCCGCGCTCTTGCCAGCCGTCTTCGCGGGCGGGGCCTTCCCGGGCGGCGCGGGCTTGGTGTCGAGGGCCGGTGCGGTGCGCTTGATCGAGATGGCAAGCGTGAACTCATTGACCTTTTGCTTGTCCAGGGGAACTGAGCGAATTTGGATCAAATCCGGCGCGCTCAGCCATGGCGAGCTTTCGATGTTGCGCATGAGCGTGGAGACCCGCGCATTCGACTGCGCGTAACCGACCAGCGTGACGCGCGTCCCCGTCTGCTTCACCGACTTGAGGTAGACGCCGTCCGGGAGCTGGCGCACGAGCTGGTCGAGCAGGTGCACGGCTTCGGTGCGATTCGTCTGCAGTGTCTCGACCACCTGCTTCCTCGCGAGCAACGCCTGCGTCTGGTCGCGCAGCCGGTCGATCTCCTTGATCTGCGCATCGAGCTTCGCGATCTCGGTGGACAGGAGCTTGTTGCGGCTGTTCTGGTTCTCGATCTGCGCGGCGATCACCACGTGGCCCAGGCCGACCACGGCGATGCCCAGGATCGCCAGGCCGATCGCGAGCGACACGAATTGCCGTTGCCGCGCCTGGCGCTTCTGCTCCCGGTGGGGAAGGAGGTTGATGCGTACCATCAGTCGAAGCTCCGCAGTGCAAGCCCGCAGGCGATCAGCAGCAACGGCGCATCGGCGGCAAGCTGGCGCGGTCGGATGCGGTCCGATACGCCCATGTTCGCGAACGGGTTGCCCACGATGGTGTTGGCGCCGGCCCGCTTGGCGACGAGCTCGTCCAAGCCCGGCACGAGGGCGCAACCGCCGGACAGGACGATCTGGTCGACTTGGCTGTACGATGTCGAGGTAAAGAAGAATTGCAGGGCCCGCGTCACCTCGAGGGCGAGCGTCTCCATGAACGGCTGGAGAACGTCGACGTCATAGTTCTCGGGCAACCCGGCGTTCTTCTTCGCCGACTCGGCTTCCTCAGGCGACAGATTGAACGCCCGCTGGATCTCGTGGGTGAGCTGATTCCCGCCGAAGGCCTGGTCGCGCGAGAACAGGATTTGGTTATTCCGCAGCACATAGAAATGCATGACATGCGCGCCGATGTCGACGAGCGCGATGTTCTGGTCGCGGCCGTTGGCCGGCAGCGACGGCGCGATCAGCCGGAAGGCTTCCTCGGTTGCATAGGACTCGACGTCCATGACCCGGGGCTTCAAGCCTGCCGCGTCGGCGATCGCCACCCGGTCCTCGACCTTCTCCTTGCGCGAGGCGGCGATCAGCACTTCGACCTCGTCGGCGCTGTTCGGGGCGGGTCCAAGGGTCTGGAAGTCGAGATTGACCTCATCGAGGGCGAAGGGGATGTATTGGTTCGCCTCGGTTTCGACCTGAAGCTCGAGCTGCTCCTCGGCTTGCCCTGCCGGCACGATGATTTTCTTGGTGATCACCATCGCCGCAGGCAGCGCAAGGGCGATGTTCCGGTTGCGGCTGCCAAGCCGTTTGTGCCCTCGCCGCAGCGCGTCGGCGACCTGATCGAGGTTGGCAATGTTACCGTCGGTGACGACGTCCTTGGGTAGCGGCTCGATCGCGTACCGCTCCAGCCGATACGCGCCTTTCCCCGATTCGCTAAGCTCGACCAGCTTGATTCCAGTCGAGCTGATGTCGACGCCGATCAGCGGCGGCGCCGAGGTGTCAAGGAACGAAAACGCGGAGCCGAGTTTTTCCTTCAGCATGGGAAGGTTAGACCATTTACATATAAACTACATTAAATGCTAGCAGCAAGTATAGACCATGGCAATTCGTTTTTTTCAAGTTTATTCCGACGGCTAACCCTGCATATAATCGCGCCTCCCGCCCGGTCCTAATGGTAACTTTCATTCATCCATGCTAAAGCGCTGGCTCATCTACCTGGCGTCTGTGCTCTTTGGCCTAGCTCTGGTCGGGAGTTTGCTTGCGGCATTCGTTTTTGCCCTGCTTTATCCCACTTTACCCTCGCTCGACGCTCTGACGGACTACCAGCCCAAAATCCCGCTCAGGATCGTCTCGGCCGAGGGAGAGCTCCTCGGTGAATTCGGGGAAGAGCGCCGAGCGGTAGTCAAGATCAAGGATGTGCCGGAAATCATGAAACGGGCGATCCTTGCCGCCGAGGACGAGCGGTTCTATCAGCACGGAGGGGTGGACTACCTCTCAGTCCTTCGTGCCGCTCTGGCCAATCTGACCAGTGGCGCCACGCAAGGCGCCGGGACGATCACCATGCAGGTGGCGCGAAACTTCTTCCTCACCCGGGAGCGAACGCTCACTCGCAAGCTGCGCGAGGTTCTGCTTGCCTACAAGATCGAGGGCAGCCTGACTAAGGACCAAATCCTCGAGCTCTACATCAACCAGATTTTCCTCGGTCAGCGGGCCTACGGCTTTGCAGCCGCCGCCCAGATCTACTTCGGCAAGCCGCTCGCGCAGATCGGCGTGGCGGAAGCGGCGATTCTCGCCGGGCTTCCCAAGGCGCCCTCGGCCTACAACCCGATCGCCAACCCCAAACGCGCCCGCAGCCGCCAGCTCTATGTCCTCGGTCGCATGCGTGAGCTGCGCTTCATTACCGAGGCCGAGTTCCAGCAGGCGTCCACCGCGCCCCTGGTGGTTCGTCCGCTGCCGCGCGAAACGTCGGGTCATGCCAGTTATGCCGCGGAGATGGCCCGGGAGACGATTGTCGAAACCTACGGTGAGGAGAGCTACGGTCGCGGGCTGACGGTCTACACGACGATTCGCAAGGCCGACCAGGAGGCCGCATATGCCGCCGTGCGTCGAGGAGTCATGGACTACGACCGGCGCCACGGCTATCGCGGTCCCGAAGGCTACGTGAGCCTGCCCAGCGATCCAGCCGAGCTGGAAGGCGCGCTCGACCAGGCTTTCCAAGAGTTCGCCGACAGCGACAATCTCGATCCGGCGATCGTGCTCGCCGCCGGCCCGGCCGAGGTGAAGGCGATTCGCAGCGATGGCGAAACCGTGAGGGTGACGGGCGACGGGCTCAAGTTCGCGGCCCGGGCGCTGTCGGACAAGGCCCCGGCAGCGAGCCGGATCCGCCGCGGAGCCGTGATCCGCGTCTCCCTGGACGACAAAGGGCGCTGGCAGATCTCGCAGATGCCGCAGGTCGAGTCCGCGCTCATTTCCGCGCGGCCTTCGGATGGCGCGATCCTGGCGTTGGTGGGCGGGTTCGATTTCGACCGTAACAAGTTCAACCATGCGACACAGGCGCTGCGTCAACCCGGCTCGTCGTTCAAGCCGTTCATCTATTCGGCGGCGCTCGAGAAGGGCTTCAGTCCCGCCACCGTGGTCAACGATGCGCCGCTGTATTTCGACGCCTCGGAAACCGGCAGCGAACCGTGGGAGCCCCGCAATTACGACGGCAAATACGAAGGGCCGATGCGACTGCGCACCGCGCTCATGAAGTCGAAGAACCTGGTGACCGTGCGCGTGATGCGCGCCATCGGACCGCAATACGCACAGGACTACATCAGCCGTTTCGGCTTCGACCCGAAGCTGCATCCGCCGTACCTGACGATGGCGCTGGGTGCAGGGGCGGCAACGCCGCTGACGATGCTCGGCGCCTACGCGGTCTTCGCCAACGGCGGCTACCGCGTGACGCCGTATCTCGTCGACAAGGTCGTCGACAGCCGCGGCAACGTGCTCTCGCAGGCGCGCCCTGCGCTCGCCGGACAGGGCGCCGAGCGCGTCATCGACCCGCGCAACGCCTTCATCATGACCACGATGTTGCGCGACGTCGTTCGCGGTGGAACCGCCGCGCGGGCGATGCAGCTCGGGCGCCAGGATCTCGCCGGCAAGACCGGCACCACCAACGACTTCGTCGACGCCTGGTTCGGCGGGTTCAACGCATCGATGGTCGCGGTGGCCTGGATCGGGTACGATCAACCGAAGAGTCTGGGCACCAACGAGACCGGTGCGGTCGCGGCGCTGCCCATCTGGATGAATTTCATGGCCAAGGTTCTCAAAGGCGTTCCGGAGCTGCCCCTAGTGCAGCCGGACGGCGTGCTCGTCGCCCGCATCAACCCGGAGACGGGCTTGCGTGAAGCGGATGATCGCAGCGGCATCCTCGAGTACTTCTATTCCGAATTCCCGCCGAAGCTCCGCGAGGACATGCTGGCGCCGGGCACCAGCCGGGTCCCGGGCGAGATCCGCAACCAGCTCTTCTGAGAGGACGATGTCGTGGCTCGCCCGGTCTCGCCGCGCGCGCTTCGAATGCGCTTGCGCATCGCCCAAGCCGCCGCCCGGCTGATTGCCGAGCACGGGCTCAGCGACTGGCGGGCGGCCAAGCGCAAGGCATGTCGCGAGCTGGGACTGCCCGAGGACGAGTCGCTTCCGGCAAATGACGAGGTGGAGCAGGCGTTGCGCGATTACAACAACCTGTTCCATGCCGCCACCCAGCCCATCTCCCTGCGCGCTCAGCGGCGGGAGGCGATGCGGTGGATGGAGCGGTTTTCGCGCTGGGACCCTGTTCTCACCGGGGCCGTGGCCGCGGGCTGGGCCACCGAGCACAGCGAGATCAGGCTGGAGCTGGAAGCGGAGGATGCCAAGGCGGTCGAACTCGCCCTGGTCAATGCCGGCGTCGCCTATGCGCAGGCCCCGACGCCTTCCGGAGAGGCTCAGGCGCCGCAACTTCGTATCGAATCACCGGAAACGACCGTCCGGCTCGTGATCTTATCCCCGCAGCAGCGCCGCAATCGCCCGCGTCGCGACCGGCCCGGGCTGACCGAAGAGCGCCTGACGCTGCCTCAGCTCAAGACCTTGCTCGCGACCGAGGACGAAAGCCCCGCTACGCACGCAGCCACGCCGCGGCCGCCAGAGCGAAGTAGGTAAGGATCGCGTCCGCGCCGGCGCGCTTGAATGCGGTGAGCGCCTCCAGCACGCAGGCGCGCTCGTCGAGCCAGCCACGCTCCGCTGCAGCCCTGAGCATCGCGTACTCGCCGCTCACCTGATAGACCGCCGTCGGGACGCCGAACGTGTCCTTGACCCGGTGGACGATGTCGAGATAAGGCAGGCCGGGCTTGACCATAACCATGTCGGCGCCTTCCTGCAGGTCGAGGTACACCTCCCACAACGCCTCGTCCGAGTTTCCGGGGTCCATCTGATAGGTGTACTTGTTGCCGCTGCCGAGGCTTCCCGCCGAGCCGACCGCGTCGCGGAAAGGGACGTAGAAATTCGACGCATACTTGGCGGAGTAGGCGAGGATGCGCGTGCGCTCGGAGCCCGCCTGGTCGAGCGCGGCGCGAAGCGCGCCGACCCGCCCGTCCATCATGTCCGACGGGGCGACCACGTCCGCGCCGGCCGCAGCATGGCACAGCGCCTGGCGCGTCAGTGCAGCCACGGTGAGATCGTTGGCGACATATCCGGTGGCGTCGAGCAGCCCGTCCTGGCCGTGGCTGGTGTAGGGATCGAGCGCCACGTCGGTGATCACGCCCAGCGCAGGAAAGCGATCTTTCAACGCCCGCACGGTGCGCGGCACGAGCCCTTCCGGGTTCCACGCTTCCTTGGCATCGAGCGATTTGTGCGCCGCGCCGACGACCGGGAATAACGCGATCGCCGGAATGCCCAGCTCGAGGCAGCGTTCGGCGTCGCAGAGCAGCAGGTCGATGCTCTTGCGCGCGATGCCCGGCAGCGACGGGACCGGATCTTCGCGCCGCTCCCCGTCCTGCACGAAGGCCGGGTAGATCAGGTCGTCGGCCGCGAGCCGGTGCTCGCGCATCAGCCGCCGCGAGAATTCGTCGCGGCGCATGCGCCGCGGTCGTCGTTCGGGGAATTTGCCTGTGAACTGCATATCTGGAAAGCGTTAAACCGACGCCGCCCCGCTGTCGTCGCTCCTTCAAGGCGACGACAGGGCCGCCATCGTAGCGCGCGCCCGCTTCGATCGGCAAGCGAGATCACTCAAGTCGGCGCTGAAAAATTTACAAGGGTCTCACGATTGTCCGTGCTCGCGGCTCGACAACTCGCCAGGCGAGCGATTGAACTGATTCGCATGGCGGCGGTCAATGCAAACGGACGGTTGCAACGTCTCCCGCTTTCCTCCCTGAGCGGGTGCTCTGTGGTTGTGAGTAGTCACCGATCGCAGGGCGTTTTCGGCCCCGTGTCACTCCCCTTGATGGCGGGGCCTTTCTTTTTGTGAAGTCGCCATCGGCGCATGGGCCTTGACCCATGCGCCGATGGCATATTCGGCCTCCCCGACGCCGACCCGGCGCGTGGCCGAGAACAACTGCACGCCGATGCCCTCGCGGAGCGTGCCGTAGCGCTCGGCCAAGGCTCGCGCGGAGTGCTCGAGCGCTTGGCGCGCTGCGGCTGCGGAGAGCTTGTCGGCCTTGGCGAGCAGCACCTGCACCGGGCGGCCGGTAGGCAGGAACCAGTCGAGCATCTGTCGATCGAGCGCGGTCAGGGGACGCCGCGCATCCATCACCAGGACCAGGCCGACGAGCGGCCCTCGCTCCCTGAGGTAACGGGCGAGGAAGGATTGCCAATGCCGCCGCACCTTGTCAGGGACTTTGGCGTAGCCGTACCCGGGAAGGTCCGCCAGCAACGCGCCCGACGGTGTACGAAAGAAGTTGATATGCTGCGTGCGCCCCGGGGTCCGGCTGACATACGCGAGGCGCGCGCGCTGCGCGAGCGCATTGATCGCCGAGGATTTGCCTGAGTTTGATCTTCCGGCGAAGGCGATCTCGGGCGCGCCGCCCGTGGGCAGCTCGCGCCATTGCGCGGCCGTCGTAGCGAACTCAGCATGATGAAAAGGATGGTTCAAGAAGGTATCGCTCGTGCTTTGCGTCGCTTGCCTTCGCCTAACGCGACCTTTTGGGTAGAATACCCGGCTCGCGCGGCCCGCCTTAAGCCCGACACGGCGCTTTAAGGGTGCACTATACGGTCCAGCCAAGCGCAAATCCGCGAATCCGAGGGGAACCTGAAATGAGAACAGGGTGGGTGCTGGTCGCTGCATGGGTTCTCGGGGCGGCGCTCCTGCCAGTGCAAGCGCAAGAGAGCGCAGCCAAGCCCGACCTCGCCAAGGCGCAACAGATCGTCAGCAGCGTATGCGCGGCGTGCCACGGCGCCGACGGCAACAGCGCGGTGCCGGCCAATCCCAGCCTCGCCGGTCAGCACGCCGAGTACATAACCCTGCAATTGATGCACTTCAAGGAGGGAACGCGCAACAACCCGATCATGGCAGGAATGGTTGCTAACCTATCGCCTGAAGACATGAAATCGCTGGGCGCTTACTTCGCGCAGCAAAAGCCCAAGGGCCTCGCCGCGAAGGATCCCGCGCTCGTATTGGCCGGCCAGAAACTCTATCGCGGCGGGAACGCCGCCACCGGGGTGCCGGCCTGCGCGGCCTGCCACACCCCCACCGGAGTCGGCATTCCCGTGCGCTACCCGCGCCTGTCCGGCCAGTACGCGGACTACACGCTGGCACAATTGCAGGCTTTCAGGAGCGGGCAGCGCGGCATGGACAAGGAAGGCAAGGACGTCAACGGCCGCGTGATGGCGCAAATCGCCGCGCGCATGAGCGAGGCGGAGATGCGCGCCGTCGCCGACTACACCGCCGGGCTGCATTGACCTCGTGCCGCCCGCCGGCCGGACGGTCGGCGCGTGCGGCCTTTTTTCTCGTGGAGCGAAGCACCGTGGCATTGACGGCATCGGTCGCCGCGCTGTTCATCTATCCCGTAAAGAGCTGCCGCGGCGTCGCGGCGTCCGCGGCCCAAGTCACCGAGCGCGGGCTCGAGCACGATCGCGAATGGATGATCGTCGACGACACGGGCCGGTTCTTGAGCCAGCGCGAGCTCCCGCGTCTCGCACTGATCGTGCCGACCCTGTCGGCGACGACCCTCGAGCTTCGCACCCCCGGCCGGGAGCCGCTAGGCGTTCCCCTCGACCGACCCGGCACGCTTGCGCGCGTCACGGTCTGGCGCGACAGCTTGCCGGCGCTCGATCAAGGCGACGGTCCGGCCGAGTGGCTCTCGGACTGGATCGGCCGCGACGTGCGCCTGGTCCGGTTCGATCCGAAGGTGCGGCGCCTGTGCAACCGCACCTACGCCGGGGATTCCGGCGCGCATACCGGCTTCGCCGACGCCTATCCGCTGCTGGTGCTCTCGCAGAGTTCGCTCGACGATCTCAACGCCCGGCTCGCCACACCTCTGCCGCTGAACCGCTTCCGCCCCAACGTCGTGCTCGCGGGGACACAAGCCTACGACGAGGATTACCTCGACGAGATCGCCGCCGGCTCGATCCGGATGAAGCTGGTCAAGCCCTGCACGCGCTGTCAGATCACGACCACCGACCAGGGCACCGCGGAACGCGGGAGCGAGCCGCTCGCCACACTCTCGACCTATCGCCTGAACGCCGCGCTCGAGGGCGTGACCTTCGGCGTCAACGCCATCCTCACCGCGGGTTACGGCGACGTGCTGCGCGCGGGCGCAGCGCTCGAGTGCTCGCTGCGATTCTAAGCTCCAGCCCGGCGGCCTCTAGCTCAGCGGCGAGCACATGATCGCCGCGTTCGGCGCCGTGCCGTACCCTTCTTCGATCCACGAGCCGGCGAAGGGCGAGCAGTCCACGTCCTTGTCGGAGGTCGGGTTGGTGCCGTAGTACATGCAATTGCGCGCGTCGATCTCCGTCGTGTAGCGGTGGTGGATCTGATTGACGCGGTTCAGGAAGCGATAGACCGGTCGGGTGTTCGCCGGGCAGGCGCCGGTCGTGCGATCGGGCAACTGGATATAGAACAGCGCCGGGCTCTCTTCGACCCAGCTCCCTGCGAACTTCACCGCGGTCGCCGCGCATTCTGCCGGGTCGGCGGAGTAGAAGTGCGAATCGCCGAACTGCGGCAGCAGATAGAACCGGCACACCGGCTTCGCGTCCACCGGTGCAACGCCCGGGTCGGCGTAGGCGAGAAACGTGAGCCCAGTGCGAACCCAACCCGGATGCGCGCCGCTGTCGAGACCCTGGATCTCGGCCGGATTCGCCGTGATGAAATAATCGTCGTAGCCGGCGTAGTAGTATTCGACCACCAGCGTCTTCTTGCTCGGATTCGCCGCATTGGGCGTCAGATACGGGGCGAGGAGCGGCAGCGCGAGATCGAGGCGCGAATAGACGTCGTTGCCGGAAGAACGCGAGCAGGAGACGTCTCCCGCGAAGAGCCCGCCCCGGAGCTCGTAGAAGCGGCCGCTCGCGTCGAGCGTGAGCAAGCCGGCGCCGCTGCTCCCCGGCTCGGTCGCGCCGAACTCGTATCCCACGTTGGTGAAGCTCGTGCCGTCGCTGAAACGGTAGTCGCCGAGCGTCCCTCCTTCGCTGATCTTCTTGAGATCCCCGGCCGGATGATGGGCGACGGCCACCGGCGTGGCGTTGGCGAGCGGCTCGGCTCGCCACGCGGAAAAGATCGCGTTGGCAGGCGGCGGCGAATTGAGCCGCACCAAAGCCCAGTCGGCGTCCACGCTGCGCCCCAGCAGCACGGCGCCGCCGGTCACCGTGACATACGGCGGCACCGCGAGGTTTTGACACGCGATGGCGTCGAAGAACCAATAGGTCACCAGCGAGCTTGCGGCCTCCTGCGAGTCCAGGCAATGGCTCGCGGTGTACAGGTAGGGGGTGTTCGACACCACCGAGTCGCTGAGCAGGGTCCCGGTGCAGAGGAACGTCGTTCCGCCTTCGGTGTAGACGAGCTTGGCGACCGCCTTCGCCTGATTCGACGCGGCGGGCGTGGCGATGCAGGCGACATCGACCTCGCAACTGCCTGAGCGCCCGATGTCGGCAACCGGTTCGCTCTTCGCGAGCGCGGTCCCGGTGCTCACCAGGTGCGAAATCTTGGGCACGCGAAGCTCCACGCTGTCCGGGGAAACGCCGGGTGGCAGATAGACCTCCAGCGTCACGGAATCGCCGTCGAGCACCGGCGACCAGTAGGGCTTGGCCGCGCCGATCGCGCTCGCCGCATAGGGACCGTAGACTCGTTGCGAGCCGCCGGACTCCGCGAAGCGCAGCGCGACGCCGGACGCCCTGGTCGAGAGGATCACGCCGATCCGGATCGCCGCGGCGCCTGGCGAGTTGACCACGATCTGCGCGGCACGGCCGCCGTCGGCGAGCGATTGCCACGGCAATCGGGCCAGATCGAGCGGCCGCTCGCCGCCGGGCAAGGCGCGCGGGAACCCGATGGCGAGCGCCTGCCGCTTCGGGCGCATCGCCGCAGCCCCGGACGCCGCCGGCGCTCCGGCAGAAGGCCGCTTGAGCTGCGCCAGCTCGTCGGCGGAGGGTGGCGGCAGCGCGACGGTATAGGCGGCAACGCGCGCCGGCGCGAGCAGCGTGGCCGCGGGCTCCGTCTTGACCTGGCTCCCGCCACGATTCGCTGCCGGCGGGACCGCCACGATGTGCGCACCCGCGCTTGCCGCGAAAAGAGCGAGCAACAAACCGATCAGCCAGCGACTCGGCATTTCGACCTCCAGATTTCAGCCCCGCGGCATCGCTCGCGGCCGCGTCGGACCGCGAAACGCAGCACGTTGTTCCCGCGCTGCGCGCCGATCGATCGCCGGCAAGCCACGACTCACTCGCCCGCCGCCATGCAGTCGCGCAGCATCGCGCGCCACCCGGGAAGCCCGAAACCGAAAGTGCGCGCGAACTTGGCCGCGGACAGAACGCCGTACGCGGGTCGGCGCGCGGCGGTCGGATACTGTGCCGTGGTGATCGCCACCAGCCGCGGACGCGGCGCGGCGCCGAGGATCGCGCGGGCGAACTCGAACCAGCTTGCCGTACCCGTGCCGCTCAAGTGGTAGAGCCCCCTGCGTTCGCACAGATAGGGCAAGCCGCGAGCGACCAGCGCAGCCGTGGCTGCGGCGATCGCGCGCGACCAGTTGGGGACGCCGAACTGATCGGCCACGATCGAGAGCTCTTCCCGCTCGGCGGCGAGGCGCCGGATCGTCAACAGGAAATTGCGGCCGCGCAACCCGTACACCCAGCTCGTGCGCAAGACGAGGCTGGCGCCCCCGGTTGCAGCGATCGCCTGTTCCCCGGCGAGCTTGCTTCGCCCATAGACGTTGAGCGGACCGGTCGGCGCCTCTTCGCCGTACGGCGTCGAAGCGTTGCCGTCGAAGACGTAATCGGTCGAGTAGTGGATGAGGAGCGCATCGAGCCGCGTCGCCTCCTCGGCGAGGATCCCTGGCGCAACCGCATTGATCGCCTCCGCCGCTGCGGGCTCCCGCTCGGCCTGATCGACCGCGGTATAGGCTGCGGCGTTGACGATGAGCTGCGGCTTGAGCGCGCGAACGCTGGCACGAATCGCGTCGGCGTCGGCCAGGTCGAGCCGCGAGCGGTCGAGCGCAGCCAATTCGCCGTGAGCCGGCAGCAACCGTGCAAGCTCGTAGCCCACCTGCCCGTTGGCACCGGTGAGGAGAATCGTTGGACGCGTCACGACGCTGGCAGGCTAGGGGTAGACGTCCGCAAGGGCCAGCGGATGGCCCGCGGCGTCCTTCGCCGCCAAGAGCGGCGGCCCGGAGAGCGGCCAGTCGATGCCGAGCGCGGGGTCGTTCCACAGCAGTGTGCGTTCGTGCTCGGGATACCAATAGTCGGTCGTCTTGTACAGAAACTCCGCAGCCTCCGACAGCACGAGAAAACCGTGCGCAAACCCGGGCGGAATCCACAGCAACTGTTTGTTCTCGGCGGAGAGCGCAATGGCTATCGAACGACCGAAGGTGAGGGAGCTCCTGCGCATATCGACCGCAACGTCGAACACTTCGCCCGCGCACACGCGCACGAGCTTCCCTTGGGCGTGCTCGATCTGGTAGTGCAGCCCGCGCACCACATTGCGCACCGAGCGCGAATGGTTGTCCTGGACGAACACCGCGTCGAGCCCGGCGGCGGCGAAGGCGCGCTGATTCCAGCTTTCGAAGAAGAAGCCGCGGTCGTCGCCGAAGACTCTGGGCGAGATCAGCAGCACGTCGGGCAACGCGGTGGGCGTGATGTTCACGACGTATCCGGCAGACAGACGATCCGACCGCGGTGCGAGCTCGGGTCACCGGACCAGCGGCTCGCGCAACAACCCGAGCAGATAGCGCCCGTAGGCGTTCTTCGCCATCGCCTCCCCGAGCTTTTCCAGCGCCGCGGCGTCGATGTACCCCTGGCGATACGCGATCTCTTCCGGGCAGGCGATCTTGAGCCCCTGCCGGCGCTCGATGGTCTCGATGTATTGCGCGGCCTCGAGCAAGCTTTCGTGCGTGCCGGTATCGAGCCAGGCCATGCCGCGACCCATCACCTCGACCGCCAGCTCGCCGCGCTCGAGATAGCTCCGATTGACGTCGGTGATCTCGAGCTCCCCGCGCGCGGAGGGCTTGAGCGAGGCCGCGAAATCGAGCACGCGGTTGTCGTAGAAGTACAGCCCGGTCACCGCGTAGCGCGACTTCGGCTGCTTCGGCTTCTCCTCCAGGCTCAGCACGCGCCCGCCGCCGTCGAACTCCGCCACGCCGTAACGCTCCGGGTCGGCGACCGGATACGCGAATACGGTCGCACCGCAGGCGCGCGCGTTGGCGCGCTTGAGCAGCGGCTGCAGCTCGTGACCGTAGAAGATGTTGTCGCCGAGCACGAGCGCGGAGTCGTCGCGGCCGACGAAATCGCGCCCGATCAGAAACGCCTGGGCGAGCCCTTCCGGCGCGCTCTGCACCGCATACGAGAGGTGAATGCCCCAGCGCGCGCCGTCGCCGAGAAGCTGCGCGAAGCGCGGCGTGTCCGCGGGCGTGGAGATGAGCAGGATGTCGCGAATGCCGGCGAGCATCAGCGTGGCGAGCGGATAGTAGATCATCGGCTTGTCGTACACCGGCAGGAGCTGCTTGGAGACGACCTGCGTCACCGGATAGAGCCGCGTTCCGGAGCCCCCTGCGAGGATGATGCCTTTGCGCGCGCTCATGGGTGGCCTCCCAGGCTCATTTTCGCGCGGGGGGCGGCCGCGTAGTTGAGCGTGATCCACCGCTGGTATTCCTTGCTCGTCACCGCGGCGAGCCACGCCTCGTTGTCGAGATACCAGCGCACGGTGCGCTCGAGCCCCGAGTCGAAGGACTCGGCGGGCGTCCAGCCGAGCTCGCGGCGGATCTTGGTCGCGTCGATCGCATAGCGGCGATCGTGCCCGGCACGATCCTTCACGAACGCGATCTGCGCGGCGTAATCGCGGCCCGGCTTGAGAGCACTCAAGATGCGGCAGAGCGCGCGCACGACTTCCAGGTTGGTCTTCTCCGCGCCGCCGCCGATGTTGTACGTCTCGCCGGGCCGGCCCCGCTCGAGCACGGTGCGCATCGCCGTGCAGTGGTCGCCCACATAGAGCCAATCGCGCACCTGCAAGCCGTCGCCGTAGACGGGCAGCGGCAGGCCACGCAGGCCATTATGAATCACCAGCGGGATCAGCTTTTCCGGAAACTGTCGCGGCCCGTAGTTGTTCGAGCAGTTCGTGGTGAGCGTGGGCAATCCGTAAGTGTGATGGTAGGCGCGAACCAGATGATCGGATCCCGCCTTCGAGGCGGCGTAGGGACTGTTCGGCGCGTACGGCGTGTGTTCGGTGAATGCGGGATCGGCGGGTCCGAGGGAGCCGTAGACCTCGTCGGTCGAGACGTGCAGGAAGCGGAAGCGCGAACGCTCGGGCTCGGGAAGCGCGCTCCAGTAGCCGCGCACCGCGTCAAGCAGCGTGAAGGTTCCGACGAGATTGGTCGTGATGAACTCGGAGGGCCCGTGGATCGAGCGGTCGACGTGGCTCTCGGCGGCGAAGTTCAGCACCGCGCGCGGCCGATGCTCTGCGAGCAGCGCTTCCACCCGCGACCGGTCAGCGATGTCGGCGCGGACGAACACGTGCCGCGGGTCGTCCTTCAGCGCCGCGAGGTTGCCGAGATTGCCGGCGTAGGTGAGCTTGTCGAGGTTGACGACGGGCTCGTCGCTCGTCGCGCACCAGTCGAGAATGAAGTTGGCGCCGATAAACCCGGCGCCGCCGGTCACCAGAATCATCGGCGGTTCCGCGAAAGACCTAGCAGCCTAGAGCAAAGGGCGCGAATTTTATCATGCGGGCGGCCTGCTCTCGCCGTAGTACCGGCGATACCAGGCGACGAAGCGCGCGAGTCCCTCGGCGAGCGAGGTTTTCGGCGCGAAACCGGTCGCGGCAGCGAGCCGATCGATCGCCGCGTAGGTCGCCCGCACGTCGCCGGGCTGCAACGGCAGATAGTGCTTCACCGCGCTGCGTCCGAGCAGTCGTTCGAGCTCGGCGATGAAGGTTTCGAGCCCGACCGACCGGTTGTTGCCGATGTTGTAGATCGCATAGCGCGCACCGCTCGGCGGCGCCGGTTGCGGCGGGCACGACAGAACGCGCACTACGCCCTCGACGATATCGTCGATATAGGTGAAGTCGCGCTGCATGTCGCCGTGATTGAAGACCTTGATCGGCTCGCCGGCGAGGATCGCCCGGGTGAAGAGCATCGGCGCCATGTCCGGCCGGCCCCACGGTCCGTAGACGGTGAAGAAGCGCAAGCCGGTGGTCGGCAACGCATACAGATGGCTGTAGCTGTGCGCCATCAGCTCGGCGGCCTTCTTGGTCGCGGCGTACAGACTCACCGGATGGTCGACGTTCTGCTCCTCGGAGAAAGGCAGCGTGTGGTTCGCTCCGTACACGCTCGAGCTCGAGGCGTAGACCAAGTGCGCCACCCGGGCGTGACGACAGCCTTCGAGCAGCGCTCCGAACGCATCGATATTGTTGCGCAGATAAGCGCCGGGGTTGACCAGCGAATAGCGCACACCCGGCTGCGCGGCGAGATGCGCGACGTGCGTGAACGCGCCCTCGCGCAGGAGCGCGGCGCTCGCGGCCCCGTCGGCGAGATCGAGCGTCTCGCAGCGTACGCCCTCTCGCGCGAGCTCCTGCGCACGCGCGCGCTTCAGCGCGACGTCGTAGTACGGATCGAAGTTGTCGATTCCCACGACGTCGGCGCCGTCGCGCTTCAGACGCAGCGCCAGATGCATCCCTATAAACCCTGCGGCACCGGTCACCAGAGCCTTCACCGCGTCCGCTCCGCCTGCTCGAGCGCCCGCAGCTTCGCGTACTTGCAGAAGCTCGCGAACGAACCGATCGCGATGTGCACGAGCCCCGCGCTGCCGTCGAGGAAACCGCCGCGCAAGAGGTAGAAACGCAGGAAGCGGGCCAGCGGCGAGAGCACCAGCCGGGCCGGGGCGAAGCGTTCGCCCCGTGCGTGCATCGCCTCGGCTTGCAGCGTCGTGTACCGATTCTGCTTAGCGAGATAACGCTCGAGTGATTCCGCCGAGGCGTGCAGCAGATCGCCATCGAGGCGACCGACGGTGCCGTCGGCAACAACGTGCTCGTGGACCACGTCCTCGCTCCACCTCGCACGGCGCCGGTCGAACAGGCGCACGTTCCAGTCGGGATAGCCTTCGCCATGCGCGAGCCAGCGGCCGAGGAACCGGTTGCGGCGCGCCATCGCGTACGCCGGGTGCCGCGGCTCGCGCATGGCGGCGCGGATCGAGCGCTCGAGCTCCGGAGAGACGCGCTCGTCGACGTCGAGGCACAGGACCCAGTCGTGCGCAGCCTGCGCGACCGCGAAGCTCTTCTGCGGGCCGTATCCGAGCCAGGATTGCACGATCACCCGGGCGCCAAAGCGGCGGGCGGTTTCTACGGTATCATCGCGGCTGCCGGAATCGACGACGATCGTTTCGGCGGCGAATGCGGCGGAAGCGAGACAGTCGGCGAGCTCGTTGCCGGCATCGTGCGCCACGACGACGAGCGAAAGGGCGAGTCGGGGAAGCGGATCGGACATCGCGTCGCACTTGGAGGCGCGCCGGTGCTGCTCGGTTGCTTCGCGCCGCGCAAAAGGACGCCGCCAATTCTACGTGCAAACCGGTTCGCCAGCCACCGCTCGAGCTTACCGTGCCCAGTGTTCTTATCGTTCGCCCTTCTTCGCTGGGCGATATCGTGCACGCCATGCCGATCGTGCACGACCTCGCGACGCATCGCCCGGGGATCGCCATCGACTGGGTGGCTGAGGAGGCGTTTGCCGCGCTGGTGCGGCTCAACCGAGGCGTGCGCCGGGTCATCCCGATTGCGCTGCGGCGCTGGCGCCACCGCCTTGTCGCACGCTCGACTTGGGAAGAGTTCGGCGCGTTTCGGCGCGAACTCGAGCGTGAGCACTACGACGCGGTGATCGATTTGCAGGAGCAGGTCAAGGGAGCCTTCATCGCCTGGCTGGCGCGCGGTCCCGTGCACGGACCGGATCGCGCGAGCGTGCGCGAACCGATCGTGACGCTTGCGTATCGTCATCGCCATGCCATCGATCCGGCGCAGCATCTGATCGACCGCTGTCGCGCTCTCGCCGGCAAATCCCTCGGCTACGAGCCGGAGGGCGCGCCGCGGTTCGATCTCGATCTCCCACCGCAGGACGATGTCCCGGATGCCCCCTACGCGGTGCTGGTGCACGCGACCAGCCGAGACGAAAAGCTGTGGCCGGAAGCGCACTGGAAGGCGTTGCTCGAGCACGCGCTGAACGCGGGCTTCACGGTCGTGCTTCCCTGGGGCGACGCCGCGGAGAAGGCGCGCAGCGCCCGGATCGCGGAAGGCGCGCGCGGCACCGTCATTCCGCCGCGGCGGACCCTGCCCGAGTTGGCGGCGCTCCTCGCGCGCGCGGAGTGGGTCGTCGGCGTCGACACCGGGCTCACGCATCTGGCGGCGGCACTGGGCACCCCGACCGTGGCGATCTTCACGATCACCGATCCGCGGCTCGCCGGCGTGGCGCGCGCGGGCGGCTATGCGCGCGATCTCGGCGTGGCGGGAACGGTGGCGACGCCGGCGCAAGTCATCGCGGCCCTCGGCGCGCTCCTGCGCACCGTGCCATCCTAGCAGGCTAGATGGAAGCCGCGCGCGCCCTCTACACCGCGCTGGGGTCGGTCATGCTCCCGCTGTTGCCGCTGCGCTTGTGGTGGCGCGGGCGCGCGGAGCCTGGATACCGGCGGCAAATCGGCCAGCGGTTCGGGCGCTACCGCGGCAGCATGAGCGGCACGGTGTACTGGATCCACGCGGTATCGGTCGGCGAAACGCGAGCGGCCACACCGCTCGTGCAGCGGCTCAAGGCCGCGTATCCAGGTGCCACACTCGTGCTCACGCACATGACCGCGGCGGGCCGCGAAATCGGACACACCTTGTTCGGCGATCACGTGGTGCAGGCCTGGCTTCCCTACGACGTGCCCTTCGCCGTGCACGCCTTTTACGCGCATTTCCGGCCGGCCGCGGGCTTCATTCTGGAAACCGAGCTGTGGCCGAATCTGGTCGCCGGCGCACACCGCGCCGGCATCCCGCTCTTTCTCGTCAATGCGCGGCTCTCCGAGCGCTCCGCGCACGCCTACCGGCGGTTCGAAGCGTTGATCCGACCGATGCTCGGGCGACTGGCAGGTGTCGCGGCACAGTCGGCTGCCGACGCGGCGCGGCTCGCCGCTCTGGGCGCGCCCGAGGCCATCGTCACCGGCAACTTGAAGTTCGACGTCACCGTCCCACCAGCGGCGCTCGCGCTCGGCGCAGGTTTTCGCACGCGCTTCGGCCCCACCCGCCCGATCTGGCTCGCCGCGAGCACGCGCGAAGGCGAGGAAGCGCTGTTGCTCGATGCGCTCGCACGGCGAGCGCTGCCGGGCAATCCGCTCCTGGTGCTGGTGCCGAGGCATCCGCAGCGCTTCGCGACGGTGGCCGAGCTGCTTGCCGCACGCGGCCTGCCCTTCGTCCGGCGGAGCCAGAGCGGCGCGCCGGTCCCCGCCGACATCGGCGTGGTCCTCGGCGACTCGATGGGAGAGATGCAGGCGTACTACGCTGCGGCCGACGTGGCCTTCGTCGGCGGCAGCCTGCTACCGCTTGGCGGACAGAACCTGATCGAGTCGCTGGCCGTCGGCACGCCGGTATTGATCGGCCCGCACACGTTCAACTTCGCCGAGGCAACCGAAGGCGCGATCGACGCCGGCGCGGCGCTGCGCGTGACCGACGCCGATGCGCTGCTCGCCGCGCTCGCCGCGCTCTTCGCCGACCCGGGGCGACGCCAGGCGATGGGGCTGGCGGCGCGGGCGTTCCATGCCCTGCACCGCGGCGCCGCGGATCGTCTCTGGGACTGGCTCGCACCGCAGCTCGGGTCGAGCGCTGCGGCGAAGGCCGGCATGACTAATCGACGAGCGCCCGATTGAGCTCTTCCACGTCGGCTTCGGACAGCGTGCCCACCGCCTGTTTGAGCTTGAGCTCGTTGATGACGAAGTTGTAATACGCCTGCGCCAGGTTGAAACGGGTCTGGAACACCTGCTGCTGCTGGTTGAGCACGTCGAGATTGGTGCGCACGCCGACCTCGAGCCCGAGCTTGGTCGAATCGTAGGAGACCTGCGCCGATTTCACCGCCTGATCGAGCGCGTTGACCTGGGCTACGCCGCTGGTGACGCCGCTGAACGCATTCTGGGCGGCGAGTTGCGCGCTGCGCCGACCCGCCTCCAGATCCTGGCGCGCCTTCTCCTGGTTCGCCACGGCCTGCCTCACTTTCGAGTCGATCGACCCGCCGAGATACAGCGGCAGGTTGAGCTGCACGCCGATCACTGCCGAGCGCGAATCGTTGGCGATCGACGCGACGCTCGAGCTCACCGACGGCGTCGCGCCGGCGTAAGCCTGGTTGAAGCTCGCCACCAAGTCGAGCGTCGGATAATGCCCGGCGCGCTGCCGCTCCACCTCGAGCGCCGCGATATCGTAGCCGGCCTGCGCGATGCGCACCTGCAGGTTGTCGCGCACCGCGGCGTCGATCCACGCCTCGAGGCTGCTCGGGGTGGGCAGTTGCGGCAAGAACTTCCCCGCGAAGCGCTTGAGCTCCTTCGGCGTGCGGCCGATGATCGCGCGCATGGCTGCGAGCTTGTTGTCGAGGTCGTTGCGGGTCGCGATCTCCTGGGCGACGATCTGGTCGTACTTGGCCTGCGCGTCGTTGGTGTCGGTGATCGTCGCGGTGCCGACTTCGAAGTTGCGCTTGGCCTGGGCGAGGTTCTCGCTCACCGCCGCCTTCTGGCTCTCGGTAAGCTCGATGTTGAAGCGCGCGAGCAGGATGTCGAGATAGGCTTGAGCCACGCGGACGATCAGGTCCTGCCGGGCCGAGGCGAGCACGTAGTCGCTCTGGCTCACCGCCTGCCTCGCCTGATCCAGGGCGACCAGGTTCTGCTTGCGGTACAGCGGCTGACTCGCCGACACGGTGTAGTCGTACGCCGGAAAGTTCTCCGTGACCGAAAGGCTGGGATCGGTGTGCAACTTCTCGTAGAAGTTCTGGCGGTTGGCGTTGCCGACCAGCGTTACCGAGGGCAGCAGACCGGCTCGCGCCTGCGGCACGACTTCCTTCGTGGCCTCCCAGGACGCCCGAGCCGAGGCAAGCGTCGGATCGTTGGCCACCGCGTCGCGGTAGATCTGAAGCAGATCCTCGGCCACGGCCGGTTGCAGCGTCGCGCCGAGCAGGACGCCGAGCGCGATGAGCGTGTGTTTGAGCATCGTCGAAAAGTCTCGTCGATCAGGCGCGCAGCGCGATGTCGCACCGGGCGAGAAGCGACGCCCGCGTTCGATGGGCCATCGTGCTAGAAGACGAAGCGCGCGGGCTGCGGCGCGTTCTTGAGCGGGGCGATGACGGTTTCGAACAGGTCCTCGTGCACGACCGCACCGGGCCCGGTCCAGCGCGTGAGCCGCGCCTTCATCACCGGCGGGTCGCCGACGACCGCGAACAGCCTTCCGCCAGGCTTCAACTGCCGCAGCCACGAGTCCGGAAGCACGGGTGTCGAGCCGGTCAGAACGATCGCATCATAGGTCTCGTTGCCCCAACCCCGCGCGCCGTCGCCGCCGTGCACGCGCGCATTGCTCACGCCGGCCGCAGCGAGATGCGCCTGCGCTTCCACGAGAAGCCGCGGATTGATCTCGACGCTCGTGACCTCGCGCGCGCGGTGCGCCAGCAACGCCGTGAGATAGCCGCTGCCAGTGCCGATCTCGAGCACCGTCTCTCCCGACTTCAACCCGAGCTCCTGCAGCGCCCGCGCTTCCATCTTCGGGGTCCACATGCGCTCCCCGTCGCCGAGCGGAATCTCGAGGTCGGCGAACGCGAGGGCGCGATGGACGGGAGGCACGAAGTCCTCGCGATGAACGACGAACAGCAGATCGAGCACGTCCTGGTCGAGGACGTCCCAGGTGCGGACTTGCTGCTCGACCATGTTGAAGCGCGCCTGCTCGAAGTCCATGCGTCCCCTTGAAGCTTGTCGGCCGCGATCGGCCAGAGCCCGTGGTCCACGACGACAACTGACCCGTAGTCAGTCAGGTAGGCCGGCTGCATTATCGCACGTCAATCGCCCGGAGCCGGCGCGTCCGCGGGCGCAACGGGCGAAGGATGCGCGGGCGCCGCCGCGCGAGGCGTCGTGGCCGCTGCAGCACGTGTCGCGGCTGCCGCAGGGCGTCTCGCCCGGCGCGAGCGCCGCCACTCGGTCAGGTGATCGAGATAGGTGTAGATGACCGGCACGACGACCAGGGTGAGCAACGTCGAGGTGATCACGCCGCCGATGATCGCGCGTCCCATCGGCGCCTGCGTCTCGCCGCTTTCGCCCAGCCCCAGCGCCAGCGGCAGCATGCCGAAGATCATCGCCGCAGTGGTCATCAGGATCGGGCGCAGGCGCACCTGTCCCGCGATCGTGAGCGCATCGCGCAACCCGGCGCCGCCGCGCCGCGCGCGATTGGCGAAGTCGACCAGCAGGATCGCGTTCTTGGTGACCAGGCCCATGAGCATCACGAAGCCGATCATCGACAGGATGTTGAGCGTAGTGTTGGTCAGCAGCAGCGCCAGCAGCACGCCGATGAGCGTGAACGGCAGCGAGGCCATGATCGCCAAGGGCTGCGTGAAGCTTGCGAACTGCGAGGCGAGCACGAGGTAGATGAAGATGACCGCCATCGCGAGCGAGGCGAGCAGCGCGGCCGCCGACTCCTCGGTGTCCTCCTGCTGCCCGGCGATCACGAAGCGATACCCCGGCGGGAGCACGGTCGCCTGCACGATCTTCTTGACGTCGTCGCCGACGTTGCCCGACGGGCGGCCCTCGACGTTGGCGTAAAGCGCGACGCGCCGCTGCAGGTCCTGCCGCTTGATGATCTGCGGGCTCGTCGTCTCGACGATCTCCGCCACCTGGCGCAGCGGCACCATGCGCAGCTCGCCGTCGGGTCCGCGCTTGTTGGTCGACAGGTACAGATTGCCCAGATCCGAGGCGAGCCTGCGTCCTTGCTTCGGGAGCTGGACGTTGACCTCGTAGTTCTGTCCGTCGGGACCCATCCAGTAGGTGACGGTCTCGCCGGCGAGCAACGGGCGCACCGTGGCGCCCACCTGCTGGACCGAGATACCGAGGTCGGCGGCGGCATCATTGTTGAGCCTGATCGACAGGGCCGGGTTGAGGGCTTTCTCCGAGGTTTCCCAGTCGGCGATGCCCGGAACCTTGGCAACCTTCGCCGCGAACTCGTTGATCAGTTGCTTGAGCGTATCGGGATCGGGTCCGACCAAATTGACCCAGATGGGCCAGTCGTAGCCCAGCGCCAGCTCGATGCCCGGGATGGGCTTCAGCGCCTGGCGGATGGCGCGCTCCAGATCCTTTTGCGAGCGCGCGCGCTCGCTGCGATCGGTCAGTCTGAGATTGACCCGAGCGTAGTTGCGGCCCTCCTCGGTGCCGACCGTGGTCAGCGCCAGGACGATTTCCGGAAAGCGCTTCAACACCGCTTCGACTTCGCGCACCTTGCGGTCGGTGAACTCGAGGCTCGTCCCGACCGGCGTGTTGAGGCGCAACGAAATGAAGCTCTCGTCGACCTGCGGCTGGAACTCCTTGCCGATGAAGGGCAGAAGCGCGAAGCTGCCGACGAAGATCAGCACAGCGCTCCAGAGCACGATGCCGCGGTTGCTGAGCCTCGCCCAGCGCGGCTTGAGCGCGCGCCAGCGCCCGGTCCGCGCTGCCGCCCACAGGCCGACGACGGGAACGTACAGCCGGCGTCTGTCCTCCGAGATCGCCCACTCCAGCGCTCGTCCGTACACGGCGTGGATCCACTCGACCACAGCCTCGACGCGATCCATGAACCGGCCCAGCCAGGGCGCGCGCGAGAAGCGCGAGCCGGCCGGATCGTGCCAGACCGAGGAGAGCATCGGATCCAGGGTGAAGCTCACGAACAGCGACACCAGCACCGCCACCGCCACGGTCAGCCCGAACTGGAAGAAGAACTGACCGACGATGCCCTTCATGAACGCGATCGGCACGAACACCGCCACGATGGCGAAGGTGGTTGCCATGACCGCGAGCCCGATCTCGTCGGTCCCCTCGCGCGCCGCCGCCGGATGGGTCTTGCCCATGCTTAAGTGGCGCACGATGTTTTCACGCACGACGATCGCATCGTCGATGAGAAGGCCGATGGACAGCGAGAGCGCCATCAGCGTCATCATGTTGAGCGTGAAGCCGAACGCGTAGAGCGCGATGAAGCTCGCGACGACCGAGATCGGCAGCGTGAGCCCGGTGATGATCGTGCTGCGCCAGGAGTGCAGGAAGAGGAACACGATCAGCACGGTGAGCAGCCCCCCCTCGATGATCGTCGCCTTGACCCGGCCCACACTGCGCTCCACCTGGTCGGACTGCGAATAGACGATGCGCACCTCGACGTCCTGCGGCAGGCGCGCCTTGAGCGCCTCGATCGCGTCGCGCACGCCGCGGCCGGTCTCGACGATGTTGGCGTCCTGAGCCTTCCTGATGTCGATGGTGATCGACGGCCGGCCGTTGATTCGCGAGATCGAGTCGGGCTCCTTCTCGCCGTCGATCACGTCGGCGACCTGGCTCAGGTAGACAGGTCCCCCGCCCTGCTGCGCGACGATGACGCGGCCGAACTGCGCGGGATCCTTGATCTTGCCTTCCACCCGCACCACCGAATCGCTCTGTCCATGCGTGATCCGGCCGGCCGGGACGTCCTGGTTGGCGTTCTGCACCGCCGTCATCACCTGATCGACGCCGATCCCGAAGGAGGTGAGCGCAGCCGGCTTGATCTGGATCAGGATCTGCCGCGTTAGGCGCCCGTTGACATCGATCCGGGCCACACCCGGAATGTTCTCCAGGGCTTTGACGATCGTCTGATCGGTGAGCGAGGTGAGCTCGCGCAAGCCGACCGTCGGCGAAAGGACCGCCAGCGACATCGTGGGCCGGTTCTCCTCGGTGTCGACCCGGACCACCTGCGGATCCTTGACGTCGCGGGGAAAGTTCGGCCGGATCAGCGCGATCTTGTCGCGCGCGTCCTGAATCGCGCGGGTAGCGTCGGTGCCGAGCCGGAACTCGACGAACACTTGGCTCCTGCCCTCCAGGGAGTTGGAGTAGATGCGCCTGACCCCCGATACGGTGTTGACGGCGTATTCGATCGGCTTGCTGACGTCGGTTTCGACGACCTCCGGCGAGGCCCCTGGATAGGCGGTGAGAATGTTGACGAAAGGCAGCGTGACATCGGGCATCTGCTCGACGCGAAGGCGCGTATACGAGAACACGCCGAGCACCATGATCCCGACGATGACCATGGTCGCGAACACAGGGTTCTTGATCGAGACGCGCGTGATCCACATGACAGTCCCCTTCCTTGCGCGCGACGCCGCGCTCTAGCTCGCCGTCGAGCCTTTGGGCGCGCTCGTCTCGCGCACCAGCGCCGGCGCCCCGACCTTGAGGTTGTCGAACGGCGCGGCCAGCACGCGCGTCCCCGCAGGCAGTGTCGTCTTGATTTCGACCCGGCCTGTGGTGCCGTCGCGCCGGCCTAGGGTGACGATGCGGCGCGCGAGCTTCCCGTCCTCGATGGTCCAGACGAAGCTCTGGCCTGCCTCGGTACGGATGGCGACGGCGGGCAGGGTGGGCACCGGCGCACCCGCCGCGAGCGTGACGCGGCCGGTGCCGAACATCCCGCCGCGCAACGCGGCGTCCGGGTTCGGGATGTGGACGAACACGAGGATCGCCCGCGTCCCGGCTTCGGTGGTCGGGTTGATGCGCTCGATCGTGCCGGTGAAGCGGCGATCGCCGAAACCGTCGATCGCCAGCTCCACGTTCATGCCGACGGCAAGCTCGGGGATGTCGTTGGCCGGGACCATCGCCTGGAGCTCCATGCGCGTGAGATCGACGATGGTGACCAGCGGCGCATCGAAGCTCACCCTCTCGCCGGGCTGGACGTGGCGCTTGGCCACGATGCCCGAAAGCGGCGCCATCACGACCGCGTCGCGCAGCGCGTTCCTCGCCAGTTGCACCTGCGCCTCGTTGGACTTGAGGGTGCCCTGGGTGACCGACACGTTGCTCTCCGCGCTGTCGTAGGCGTTCTGCGAGATGAACTTCTGCTTGAGCAGGAGCTGATTCTGGGTCCGCGTCTTTTTGGCCAGGGCGAGCTGGGCGCGGCCCGCTTCGAGCGCGCCGACGCGATCGGCGAGCTTCGCTTCGAGATCCGCGGTGTCGAAGCGCACGATCACCTGTCCGGCCTTGACCGGCTCGCCTTCGCGCACGCTGACTTGACGAACCTCGCCGGAGACCTTGGCCTTGACGGTGGTCTGATTGACCGGCTGCAGCGTGCCCGAAAGCGGCAGCCAGCGCGTGAGCGCGCCGGGCTCGACGTAAGCCAAGTCGCTCGCCGCGAACTCGAGCGCGACCGGCGCCGTGCTCATGGACGACTCCGCGTTCCTGCTCGCGCGCAGGGCCACGCTTCCCGCCAACGCCCCCAGGATCAGCAGCGCCACGGTGAGGCCGACAGCGCGCCGTCGGTTGACCCTGCCTGCCATGAACGAACCTCTCTCCCCGATGAATCGGCTGCGCTGGCTTTTGGCCCCGCAGGCGCGCCGGCCGCCGTTACCCCTGCCCGCTTGGATGCCGCGAGCGAGCGCGCCGGATTCGAAAAGTGCGCGAGTTTAGGCCGGGTCCGCGGCTTTGGACAAGCTCGACCCGACGAAACGTCGACCCGCAACCGGCAAGCACCCGAATCCGGCGACGAGTCGCAAACGAACCCGTCGCACGAGGCGACAAACCGGCGCGAGAATTGACAGCTTACGCGCGCCAGAGAATAATCGATTAGTTTGCGTAGTCCTTCTCAACGCCACTCCGCGTACTCGTTCACCCGATTAGCCTTTCTCTGGGAGGAGATTCATGACACTCACCCGCTCGCTCGGGGTTTCGCTCGTCGCCGCGGCGCTGCTGACCCTCTACGGTTGCGGCAAGGAAGAACCCAAGCAGGCCGCCGCGCCGGCCGCAGCGCCGCCGCCGACGCCGGAAATGACCGTGAAGATCGGCCACGTCGGCCCGACCACCGGCCCGCAGGCCCACCTGGGCAAGGACAACGAGAACGGCGCGCGCATGGCCATCGACGATGCCAACGCCAAGGGCATCGTGATCGACGGCAAGAAGGTGAAGTTCGAGCTCGATGCCCAGGATGACCAGGCCGATCCCAAGCAGGGCACGATCGTCGCCCAGAAGCTCGTCGATGACAAGGTCGCCGGTGTGGTCGGCCACTTGAACTCGGGTACCTCGATCCCGGCCTCGAAGATCTACAACGACGCCGGCATTCCGATGATCTCACCGTCCGCCACGAACCCGAGGCTCACCCTGCAGGGGTTCAAGAACGTGTTCCGGGTGATGGCGAACGACGTGCAGCAGGGCAGCGTCATCGGCAAGGCCGCGGTCGAGACGCTCGGTGGCAAGAAGATCGCGATCATCGACGACAAGACCGCGTACGGCGCGGGGCTCGCCGACGAAACCGAGAAGGCCGCCAAGGCGGCCGGGGCGACCGTCGTCGCGCGCGAGTACACCAACGACAAGGCGACCGACTTCAAGGCGATTCTGACCAAGATCAAGGCCAAGCGCCCCGATGTCATCATGTACGGCGGCATGGACGCCCAGGGCGGGCCGATGGTCAAGCAGCTCAAGGAGCTCGGCATCAAGGCCAAGTACATCGCCGGTGACGGAGTGTGCTCGGCGGAGTGGCCGAAGCTCGCCGGTGGCGCGGCCGAGGGCCAGTACTGCACGCAAGCCGGCCTGCCGCCGGACAAGATGCCGAACGCCGCCGACTTCGTGACGCGCTTCACGGCAAAGTACGGTCCGATCCAGGTCTACGCGCCGTACGCGTACGATGCGGCGATGACGCTGATCGAGGCGATGAAGAAGGCCAATTCCGTCGATCCGGCGAAGTACCTGCCGGAGCTGGCGAAGATCTCCTATGACGGCATCACCGCCAAGATCGAGTTCGACCAGAACGGCGACACCAAGAACGGCGCCATCACGCTCTACCAGGTCAAGGACGGCAAGCTCATGCCGATGGCGGTCAACGTCGCCGGCAAGACCGAGACGATCGCGGCCGCGCCGGCTGCAGCGCCGGAGGCGAAGAAGGAGGAAAAGAAGAAGTAGCCCCCGTCTCGATCCGGATACGGCGCCCCGCGGGGCGCCGTTTTTATGTCCGGACTGCGCCTCGAACCCGCCGCGCCGGGGATTGCCGCGGCGTGCCGCGCAGTGGAGAATCGGGCCGGGATCGGCTTGGCCGTGGCGTGAAGGGGGTAGAGCCCGCGTGGACATCTTCCTGCAGCAGCTCATCAACGGGGTGACGCTGGGAAGCGTCTACGCACTGGTGGCCCTGGGCTACACCATGGTGTACGGCATCATCGGGCTCATCAACTTCGCGCATGGCGAGGTGGTCATGATCGGCGCCATGGTGTCGCTTTCGGTGATCACGGCCCTTCTCGGCGCCCAAGTGCCGCTGCCGTCGGTCGTGATCATCGTGGTCGGGCTCCTCGCCGCGATACTCGTGTGCATGGCGATCGCCTACGCCATGGAAAAGATCGCCTACCGGCCGCTGCGCAAGGCGCCGCGGCTGGCGCCGCTGATCACTGCGATCGGCATGTCGATCATCCTGCAGAACGTCGCCTTGGTGATCTGGGGCCGGAACTACCGCACCTTCCCGACACTGATCCACCCGCGGCCCTACAGCATCTTCGGCGCCTCGATGACCGACCTGCAGATGCTGATCGTCGCACTCGCCGCCGTGCTGATGGCGGGGCTGGTATTCGTGGTGCAGCGCACGCGGCTGGGCATGGCGATGCGCGCGACCGCGCAGAATCCGCAGGTGGCGGGCTTGATGGGAATCGATATCAACGTCGTGATCTCGGCCGCGTTCGTGATCGGGGCCGCGCTGGCGGCGGTCGCCGGGCTGATGGTGATGACCTATTACGGCATCGCGCACTACTACATGGGGTTCCTGCTCGGGCTGAAGGCATTCACCGCCGCGGTGTTGGGCGGCATCGGCAACCTGGCCGGGGCGATGCTGGGAGGGATCCTGCTCGGCATCATCGAGGCGCTGGGCGCCGGCTATATCGGCGACGTGTCGAACATCTGCGGCTTCCCGTTCCTTTCCAACTCGCTGCAGCAGCAGTGCGCGGCGCAAGACGGCCAGGTGAGTCTGTTCGGCAGCAACTACCAGGACGTTTTCGCCTTCTTCGTGCTGATCCTGGTGCTCATCTTCCGCCCGTCCGGGTTGCTGGGCGAACGGGTGAGCGAGCGGGCATAAGGGCACGCGATGTGCGCGCAGCGGCAGAGCAAGCCGGTCCCGCTGCGGATCTGGGGAGGCGTGGCGCTGGTCGCCATCGCGCTGGTGCTGCTGCCTTTCGTCGCTGCGTTCTTCGGGCAGGCATGGGTCCGCATCCTCAACTTCGCGATGATCTACATCATGCTCGCGCTCGGGCTCAACATCGTCGTCGGTTTCGCGGGCCTCCTCGACCTGGGCTACATCGCGTTCTACGCGGTCGGCGCGTACATGTACGCGCTGCTCGCCTCGCCGCACTTCAACGTCCATCTGCCGTTCTGGGCGATCCTGCCGCTGGGCGCAGGCCTCGCCTGCATCTTCGGCGTGCTGCTGGGCGCGCCGACGCTGAAGCTGCGCGGCGACTACCTGGCGATCGTCACTTTGGGCTTCGGCGAGATCATCCGCATCTTCTTGAACAACCTGGACGCGCCGGTCAACGTCACCAACGGCCCGCAGGGCATCAACCTGATCGACCCCTTCCGGATCGGCTCGTTTTCCTTCGCGCGCGCCGAGGTGATCGACGGAATCTACTTCTCCGGCCCGCAGAAGTACTATTACGTGCTGCTGCTGCTCTCCCTCGCGGTCATCGTCGTCAACATCCGGCTGCAGAATTCGCGCCTGGGCCGCGCCTGGGAAGCGATCCGTGAGGACGAGGTCGCCGCCAGGGCGATGGGCATCAACACCCGCAACGTGAAGCTCCTCGCGTTCGCGATGGGCGCGTCGTTCGGCGGCCTCGCCGGGGGCATCTTCTCGGCGACCCAGGAGTTCGTAAGCCCGGAAAGCTTCGGATTGTTCGAGTCAATCATCGTGCTATCGATGATCGTGCTGGGCGGCATGGGCCACATCGCGGGTGTGGTCCTCGGCGCGATTCTGCTGACGCTGTTGCCCGAGTTTCTGCGCTCAACGATGGGACCGCTTCAGAACGCCTTGTTCGGGCGCGTGCTGCTCGACGCGGAAACGGTCCGGCTGCTCGTGTTCGGCATCGCGCTGGTCGCGATCATGCTGTATCGACCGGCGGGTCTGTGGCCATCGGCGGTACGCAAGCGCGAGCTCGAGGTCGCGCGGGTGAACAACGCATGAGCGCCGCCGGGCCGCCCCAAGGCGCGAATTGCGCCCCCGCTTTTGGGGGCAGCGCAGCGGCCGAATTGGCCGATGAGGCCGCAAGCGTGGGGGTCCACCAGTGACCCAGCGCCCGCTTCTCACCGCGAAGGACATCTCCAAGCGCTTCGGCGGGGTGCAGGCGCTCGCCGACGTATCCTTCGCCATCAACCACGGCGAGATCTACGGCTTGATCGGCCCCAACGGCGCCGGCAAGACCTCTCTGTTCAACGTGCTCACCGGCATCTACGAGCCCGACGGCGGCTCGTTCGTCTTCGACGGCGAGCCGCTCGCCCGCGCGAAGCCGAATGAGGTCGCCGAGCGCGGCATTGCTCGCACCTTCCAGAACATCCGCCTGTTCCAGAACCTGTCCGCGCTGGAAAACGTGATGATCGGGCGCCACGTGCGCACCAAGGCCGGCGTTTTCGGCGCCATCTTCCGCGACGAGAAGACACGCGCCGAGGAGGCGGCAATCGAAAGGCGCGCCTACGAGCTGCTCGAATACGTCGGGGTTGCCAAGCGCGCCAACGATCTGGCGAAGCACCTCGCCTACGGCGATCAGCGGCGTCTGGAGATCGCCCGCGCGCTCGCGACCGAGCCGAAGCTCCTCGCGCTCGACGAGCCCGCCGCCGGGATGAACGCCACCGAGACCCAGGCGCTCAAGCGCCTGCTCGACGACATCCGCCGCGACGGCTCGACCATTCTGTTGATCGAGCACGACATGAGGCTGGTGATGAGCGTGTGCGACCGCGTGCTCGTGCTCGATTACGGCCGGAAGATCGCCGAGGGAACCGCCGCCGCCGTGCAGAACGATCCCAAGGTGATCGCCGCCTATCTCGGTGGCGAGGTTGCCCTCGACGTGAAAGGCGCGTCGTAGCGATGAGCGCCGCAGGGTCCACCGATGAGCGCCGCAGGGCCGCCCCAAGGCGCGAATTGGCCTTGCAGGCCGCGGCGTTGCGAGACGCAACGCCTCCTCGTGCCGTCCATGCCGGCGCAGGCCGGCATGGAGCCGCGGCGCTCGGCCCCCGCCTTTGGGGGCAGCGCAGCGGCCGAATTGGCCAATGAGGCTGCAAGCGTGGGGTCCGATGAGCGCTCCGCTGCTCGAGCTTGAGGCCCTGCAGGTCGCTTACGGCGGCATCCAGGCGGTCAAGGGCATCGATCTCACCGTTGCGCCCGGTGAGCTCGTCTGCCTGATCGGCGCGAACGGCGCCGGCAAGACGACCACGCTCAAAGGCATCACCGGCCTGCAACCGATCAAGTCGGGGAAGATTCACTACGCCGGCGAGGAGATCACGGGCAAGCCCGCGTTCCAGCTCGTCAGGAAGGGACTGTCGATGGTCCCCGAGGGCCGCGGTGTCTTCGGCGGGCTCACCATCGAGGAGAACCTGGCAATGGGCGCGTACGCGCGCGCCGATCGCCCGGCGATCCGCGACGACGTCGAGCGCGTGTTTACGCTGTTTCCGCGGCTCAAGGAGCGGCGCCGGCAGACGGCAGGGACGCTCTCCGGCGGCGAGCAGCAGATGCTGGCGATGGGCCGCGCGCTGATGTCGCGGCCGAAGCTCCTGCTCCTGGACGAACCCTCGATGGGGCTCGCGCCGCTGATGGTGCAGAAAGTCTTCGAAACGGTCCTCGAGATCTCCAGGGAAGGCGTGACGATCCTTCTGATCGAGCAGAACGCCAAGCTCGCCCTCGAAGTAAGCGGCCGCGGCTACGTGATGGAGAGCGGCGAGATCACGCTGCACGGCGAGGCGAAGGAGCTGCTCGCCAATCCTAAGGTGCGCGAAGCGTATCTGGGCGAGGCGGCTTAATAAGAAGTAAGTCGTTCGTCGCCGATCTCGCGCGGGCATCGGGCTCGCGATCAGCGGCGAGGCGCAACATAGCGGTGGGCCGAGCGACTCAGCGCTTCCTCAGCGAGCCCCTCATCCGAGGACAGCGTGACGCTCAAAGCGTCGGCGTGATCGAGAACGCGTCGACGGCGGTCTCTACCGCCGGCTCGACCGAGACCCCGGTGACGCGCGCGGCGCGCGGCCCCCGCCGCGCCCACGCGATCAACGCTTCGACGTCGGCCTCGGGCCCGACGACGAGCGCCTCCACCGTGCCGTCGCGTCGGTTGCGGACCCAGCCGCGAAGATTGCGCTCGCGCGCTTCGTCGGCCAGGGCATAGCGAAACCCCACGCCTTGCACGCGACCGCCGATCGTGATCCTGCGCGCGATCATCGCCGCGGCCCGGAGGCTGCGCGCGCCTGTCTCACGTAGAGCAGCAACGCGGCGAGCGTCTTGGCATCGGTGATCTCGCCGCGATCGAGCGCGGCGAGCATCTCGTCGGCGCTCATGGTCCCGATCTCGAGGAATTCTCCGTCGTCGAGCGCCGCGCCGACGTGGGTCAGGCCTTCCGCGACGAAGAATTCGATCGCCTCGGTGGAGTACCCGACCACCGAGTGCACGCGCCCGAACGGGCGCCAGCGCGTCGCCGTGTAGCCCGCTTCTTCGCGGAGCTCGCGCTGTGCGGTGGCGAGCGGCGTCTCGCCCGGGTCGAGCTTGCCCGCCGGAAATTCGATCATCACCCGATCGACCGGGTAGCGGAACTGCCGCAGCATCACCAGCCGGCCATCGGGCAGCACCGGCACGATCAGCACCGCGCCGGGATGCACGATGTACTCCCGCGTGCTCAAGCGCCCGTCGGGCAGCCGCACCGTATCGCGGCGGACGTCGAGGAGCTTGCCCTTGAACACGACTTCGCCATCGACTCGGGTCTCCAGCAGAGAATCCGCGTCCGCCGGCCGCTTGCCATCGCTCATCGCTGCGCTCCCAGACTGCGGCATTTCATGGCGCGAGCCAGTCCCTGGCCACGAGAAAGTCGGCGGAGAGCCGCGCTTCTGGCGATCCCGGCTCGGGACGCCAGTCGTAGCGCCATTTGGCGAGCGGCGGCAGCGACATCAGGATCGCCTCGGTCCGGCCGCCCGACTGCAGGCCGAACAGCGTTCCGCGATCGTAGAGGAGATTGAATTCGACATAGCGACCGCGCCGATACGCCTGGAAGTCGCGCTCGCGTTCGCCGTAGGCGTGGTCCTTGCGCCGCTCGACGATGGGCGCGTACGCCGGCAGGAAATGATCGCCGACGCTGCGGGAGAGCGCGAAGCAGTGCTCGAAGCCGTTCTCGTTGAGATCGTCGTAGAAGATCCCGCCGATCCCGCGCGGCTCGTCGCGATGGCGCAGAAAGAAGTACTCGTCGCACCAGCGCTTGAACCGCGGATGGTATTCGGCGCCGAACGCTTCGAGGGCGGCGCGGCAGGTGCGGTGGAAGTGGATCGCGTCGTCCTCGAAGCCGTAATAGGGCGTAAGGTCCATGCCGCCTCCAAACCACCAAGTGGGCTGCGCATCCGCAGCCGCGGGTGCGGCGAAGAACCTGACGTTCATATGCACGGTCGGCGCGTAGGGATTGCGCGGATGCAGGACCAGCGACACGCCCATCACCTCGAACGGACGTCCCGCAAGCGCCGGCCGCGCTCCGGTCGCCGACGGCGGCAGGCGATCGCCCTTCACATGCGAGAAGTTGACACCGCCGCGCTCGAACACGTTCCCCTGCTCGAGGACGCAGCTCAAGCCCTCACCGCCGCCCGGGCGCTGCCACGCATCGCGCCCGAACGCGCGGCCGTCGATCGCCTCCAGGCGGCCGACGATCCGCGCCTGGAGGTCGACCAAGTAATCCTTGACGAGCGACAGGGCCATGGATCGCCGTGGCAGACCGCCTAAGTCATGCTATCCGGGACTCGCCTTTAGCCGCGACGAGCCGCCAGCGCGCGCTGTCCGATGTCGCGACGGTACTGCATGCCGTCGAAATGGATTGCGTCCACCGTGGCGTAGGCGCTGCGCTGCGCCTGGCGCACGGTGTCGCCGAGCGCGGTGACGCAGAGCACGCGGCCGCCCGCGGTCAGCGCCTGTCCATCGACCAGCGTGGTCCCCGCGTGGAACACTTTGCACTCGTCGGTCGCGTCGGGGAGGCCCGAGATCGGATCGCCCTTGCGCGGGCTGTCGGGATAACCCGCCGCGGCGAGCACCACGCCCAGCGCGGAGCGCCGATCCCAC
>DASVPH010000154.1:0-33434 GCA_036382945.1 Casimicrobiaceae bacterium | reverse complement strand
GCCATCGCCGTGATGAGCCGCGGCTCGTACTGGTAGTCGGGATGGAGCATCACCACGATGTCGGCGCGCTGCGCCAGCGCGAGCGCGTAGCAAGTCTTCTGGTTGGCGCCGTAGCCGCGATTCTCCGGGTGGCGATGCGCGACGATGCCCAGCCGTCGCGCGACCGCGAGGGTTGCGTCGTCGCTCGCGTCATCGACCAGCAGCACGACATCGGCCACGTCGCGCGGGATCGCGTGGAAACACTCCTCCAGCGTCTTTTCGGCGCGATACGCCGGCATCACGACGGCGATCTTCTGACCGTGCAACATGAGCTGCTTTCGGCGGCGGTACCGCGGCGCTGGAACGAAAACGCGTCAGATGATACACGCGGGCGAGCAGGGCGCTCACGCGACGCTTGCCTGCGCACCCGGTTCCCGTGTTCAATCTCGCACGGCGCACTCCGGTTCGAGCCGTCCCGCATGCTCTTCAACAGCTACGAGTACCTGATCTACTTCCTGCCGCTTGCGCTGGCCGTGTACTTCCTGCTCGGACGCAAGGCGACGTGGGCGGTCGGCTGGCTGGTCGCGGCCTCGCTCTTCTTCTACGGCTGGTGGAACCCGAGATACCTGCCGCTGATCCTGGCGAGCATCGGCTTCAACTTCGCCGTCGGCCGCGCGCTGCACCGCGGCCCGCGGCACGCCAGGACGCTGCTCGCCTGCGGCATCGGCGCCAACCTGGTGCTGCTCGGCGTGTTCAAGTACGCCGGTTTCGCCGTGCGCAACGCCGCCGATCTCACCGGGCTGCAGTTCGCGCTGCCGCAGATCGTGCTGCCGCTCGGCATCAGCTTCTTCACCTTCACCCAGATCGCGTACCTGGTCGACGTCCATCGCGGCAAGGCGAAGGAGCCCTCGCTTCTCAACTACGCATTGTTCGTGAGCTTCTTCCCGCATCTGCTCGCCGGCCCGATCCTGCACCACAGCGAGATGATGCCGCAGTTCGCTTCGCCGACGAACAAGCGACCGCAGGCGTTCCATCTCGCGGCGGGATTGTTCCTGCTCGCGATCGGCCTGGTCAAGAAAGTGGCTATCGCCGACCCGCTCGCGCCGGTCGCCGCCGCCGGCTTCGATCATCCCGAGACCATCTCCACGCTTACCGCCTGGCTCGCCGTGCTCGCCTACACGCTGCAGATCTACTTCGACTTCAGCGGCTACACGGACATGGCGCTCGGCGCCGCGCGCATGTTCAACATCCAGATGCCGGTGAACTTCAACTCGCCGTATCACTCGACCGACATCCGCGAGTTCTGGCAGCGCTGGCACATGACCTTGTCGCGGTTCCTGGGGGAGTATCTGTACATCCCGCTCGGCGGCAGCCGTCTCGGTCAAGGTCGCACCGCGGCGAACGTCATGACGACCTTCCTCCTCGGCGGGCTCTGGCACGGCGCAGCGTGGACCTTCGTCGCCTGGGGCGCGCTGCACGGGTTGGGGCTGGTGTGCCTGCGCGCCTGGGAGCGGACGGGCCTTCGGCTGCCGCGCGCGATCGCTTGGGCGACGACGTTTCTCTTCGTGATGGTGACCTGGGTGTTCTTCCGCGCGAGCTCGCTCCCGGCCGCCGGCGCGATGCTGCGCGCGATGGCGGGAGCGAATGCCGCGACCGAGCCGTGGCCGGAGGCGCTCGCTCGTGCGCTCGCGCCCGACGCGCAAAGCTCCGCGCTCGTGGTCGGCGCGGCGCTCGCGATCGGGCTCAGCGTTCTCGCGTTGCAGCGCAATTCCAACGCCATGGCGCTGGAATTCCGCCCGACGTGGCCGCGCGGCGCGGCGGTCGCGGTCGGGCTCGTGTGGTCGGTGTTGCAGCTCGGCAAGGTCACCCCGTTCCTGTATTTCAATTTCTGATGGAACTGCCTCCTTCGCCAGGTCCGACAGTCGATCGCGCCAGCGCGCGCTGGCTCGCGCTCGTCCTGCTCGCGGCAGCGGCCAGCCTCGCGGCGGCGGCGGCGTTCGTGGTCTGGGTCGATCCGTTCCAGCAGTATCATCTCGCCTCGCGCTTTGCGCCGCGCTTCTATTTCCTGCATCACCGCTACATCAACCCGGGGCTCGCCCGGAACCAGGCGTACGACACGGTGGTGAGCGGCTCGTCGATCATGGAAAACACGCGCAACGACTTCGTGGCGAAGGCGTGCGGCGGCTCCGCAGTCAATCTGTCGATGCCGGCGATGAGCGCCTCCGAGCAGCGGCTCATTCTCGAGACCGCCTTCGCAAACCGGCCGTTGAAGCGGGTCATCGCCGTGCTCGACTTCAACGAATTCGCGGGCGGCGTCGACGAGCGGCAGGACGTCGCCGGCCCTCTGCCGCGCTACCTCTACGACCGCAATCCGTTCAACGACCTGCCGTACCTGCTCTCGTGGGACGTGGTGCTGAAATCGTGGCGGATCGTCCGGGGCGATGCCAGCGAGAAGTTCACCTCCGATCCCAACGCGGCGTGGTTCTGGGGCGATGTGGTGCGCTTCGGGCGCGAGCAGGTGCTGCGGGGCCTCGACCTCAAGAATCTCAATGCGCGTTACCAGCAACCGGCGCGCACCATCCAGGGCATGCGCGCGAGCTTCGAGCGCAATCTCCTGCCGCTGCTGCGCAGCCGTCAGGAGACCGAATTCGATCTGGTCTGGCCGCCGTATTCGATTCTGGTCTGGGTGGATTTCGCGCAGCGGGGCCAGCTCGAGGTGACCTTCGAGTTCAAGCGTTATGTCGTCGAAGCGGTTCGCGGTCTCGCCAACGTCCATGTCATCGATCTGCAGGCGGACAGCGCGATCACCCACGACCTCGACCGCTATACCGACATCTATCATTTCGATCCGGCGGTCAACGAGGAGTTGATCGAGTCGGCCTGCCGGGACCGCGATCGCGTGGACGTGCGCAAGGTCGACATGTACGAGCGCCGGGTGCGTGCGCAGGTCGCGGCGGCCGGCACCGCTGCAGGGCTGGCGGCGCTCACCGCGTCCCCGCCCGGTGCGGCTCGCACGCCGGACCCGGCGGTGCGAGCGCCATGATCGCGCTCGCCGCGCGATTGACCCGGTGGCGAACTGCCGCGGCGGTCGCGGCGCTGCTCGCCGCGAGCACGTTCTTCTTCATCGCTTACCCCAGCATCCGCGCGGGCTGGTACGGTGCGAGCCAGTTCCAGGACGATACCTTCTACTATCTGGTGACGGCGAAGAACTTCCTGCGCCAAGGCGTCTTCACCTTCGACGGGCGGAATGCCACCAACGGCTTCCAGCCGCTGTGGATGACGGCGGTGGTCGGCCTGTACACCCTCATCGGGCCCGAGTCGCCGCTCGACTTGCAGATCTTCACGGTTAACCTCCTGGAGAAGGCGGTGCTGGGCGTCGCGCTGGCGTCCAGCGTGGCAGCGTTCGTCAGTGCCTTCCGGCGCGAGCAGCCGTGGGCCGCTGGCTACCTCGCGCTGTCGCTTGTGCTCCTCAGTCCGTTCTACTTCGTCTTCGACCAGGGAATGGAGACCACACTCGCCGTGCTGCTGCTTTTGATCGTCACCTACGCGTTCCTCTCGGAGCGGCTGCTGCTCCTCGGCATCTCGCTGGCGCTCCTGTTCCTCACGCGGCTGGACACCGCCGTGTTCGTGGCCGCGCCGCTTCTCGCGTGGACGCTGGCCAGCGCGCCGCGGAGCGATCATCGTCGCTGGATCGCGGTCGCGATCTTCGGCGCGACGTTCCTTGCGTATGTCGGAGTGAACCTGATCGCGACCGGGCACGCGGTGCCGATCAGCGGCGCGATCCGGTCATCGTTCCCCGTCGTCCGCTGGCAAGGCGCGTTCTTCACCGAGCCGATCACGCTGGCGCGCATGTTCGGCTGGTGGTCGCTGCTGCAGGGCATCAACATCGTGGAGTCCACCGGGCTCGCGCTCGCCGGGCTGATCCTGACGCTCGCCGCGCGTCCGGCGCCGGACGAGCGGAACAAGCTCCTCGCCTTGGCAACGGTCTCGGCGGCGCTCATCGCCAACCTGCTCATGTTCCAGAAGTGGGACAAGAGCCTGGATCCACGTTATCTCGCGATGCCGATGGCGATGGCGACGATGTTGTTCGCGAGTGCTTTGACCGTGGCGGTCGACCGGGCGAGATCGCTTCTCGTGGCGCGCAGCAAGGCGAAGACGCGCGATGGGCGCGCGCGCGGCTCGAGCCCGATGGCAACCCTGGCGGGCGCGCTTCCCGTCGCGCTGATCCTGGTGCTCATGCTCGCGGAGGCGCTGGTCCAGTTCGGTCGCTTCGCGAGCCACCAAGGCCGCCCGCAAGACGCCATCCGGCAGATCTTCCTCGAGATCGCGAGCGTCCTGCCGCGCGACGCGGTCGTGGCGGGCACCGACGTCGGCGCGCTCGCCTTCTGGACTCAGCGCCGGGTGATCAATCTGGACGGAGTCATCAACAACTTCGAGTATCAGGAGTATCTGCGCGCCGGAAGGCTTCGCGAGTATCTGCGGCGGGAAGGCGTGACGCATCTCACCACTGCGCTGTGGGACCGCGAGCAGACGTATACCGGACGGCCGATCGAGCCGATGTACCGCCACGTGCTCGACCCGGCGGCGGAGCGCGGCGTCGATTACGCAGAGCACGAGTTCTTCGTCTACTCGTACCTCTACGGTGTCTATTCGGACAAGATCGCGCTGACGCCGGCCGACGAGGTCTACCGGAAGTTTCTCGGCAAGAACGGCATCGCGGATACGACCTACGTCGTCTACCGCCTTCCCGGTTGACGCGGCACGCCACGCAGCATGCGCTCCCGATGACCTCCTCCGCGACCCGTCAGGCAGGCGCTCTCACGGCGAGACTGCACATCGCCTCGAGCGTGGCGCTCACCGCACTGACGGTGCTGATGCTCGCCGCCTATTTTCCGCTGGTGGCGGACGACGCGTACATCGTCGCCCGCTATGCGCAGCAGTTGTACGCCGGGCACGGGCTCGTCTTCAATCCCGGCGAGCGGATCAACGCGGTCACCTCGCCGCTGCTCACGCTCGTCGTGGCCTTGCTCTATCCGCTCGCTCGCGATCCGGTCACCGTCTACCGGATCGCGGCAAGCGTAGTCGTGGCGTGGACGCTGGTAGCCCTCGCGCGCCGCGCCTATAGGGCGACGCACGACCGGCTTCTCTTTCTCGCCTTGACGCTCGCCTCGCCTTTCGTCGCCTTCTGGGCGATCGGCGGCCTCGAGACGCCGCTGCTTCTTTCCGCGTGCTCGTGGTTGACCTGGCTCGCGCTTTCCGCGAGCCCGGGACACGACGGACGCCGGGCAGCGCAGATCATCGCCCTCGCCACGGTCGCGGTCCTGGCGCGCTACGACGCGGCGTTGTACGTCGCGCCGGTGGCCGCGCTGTATCTTTGGCGATATCGCGGCGACCGGCGCGCGGTCTTCGTCGCGATGGCGTGCGTTGCGGTCGTGGCGGGGTGGATCGGATTCACCTACGCGTACTACGGCGACATCTTCCCGACGTCGTTCTACGTCAAGCTCGCAGGCGACGAGCCCTTCGGCGGCGTCGTGCGCGGCGCCGGGTACGCCGTGAGCTTCGGCGTTCTCGCGCTCGTCATCCCGCTCGCGGCATTCCGCCCGTGGCGAGGCGCGCCGCTCTCTGACGAGCGGCGAACCGCGGTCGCCATGCTCGGAGCCGGCATGTTGCTGGAGCTGGGCTACGCCATCTTCGCCGGCGACACGCACATGATGTACGCCTATCGCCTGTTCGTGCCGTATCTGCCGTCGCTCGTGCTGCTCCTCTTGCGCGCCGACGAGACCCGCAACGCCGGCACCGCCGCCGGCCGCACCCAAGCCGGCTTGGCGCTCGCGCTCCTCGGCTGGCAGGCGCTGTTGGGCGCGTTCCTGTACTACGGGAGCGAGAATCCGAATCTATCGCTGCTGTTCCGCAAGCAGGAGATCGGAAACGAGAGTTACGAATTCTCGACCATCGGCGCCCGCTACACAAAGCCGTTTCTTGCCGCCGTCCGTGCCTCGGCGAGCGAGATCGATGCGCACTGGAAGACCGTCGCGCAGAGCAAATCCCGCCCGCTGCGCATCGCGGCGCTGACCGGCGGGATGCTGCCCTACCATCTGCCCGAGGCGTACGTGCTCGAGACACTCGCGAGCTATCGGCGCCGCTGCACGGTCGAGCTGACCGCGGCGGCCGATTACGCCCAGGTGGTGCAGAATGCCGACGCGCCGTCCCCTCCGGCGAAGCTCTTCGGAAGCGACGACGGGGCCTGGCAATTGATCAGCAAGCACGAGATGACGGTGAACGGATGGCAAAACAAGCCGTTCCGTCTGCGGGTGGACATCTGGTACCACGCGCTTCCGGCGCCCTTGATCCTGCCTTCCACCGTCGGTGAACCGTGCCGGAGCGCTACCTGATGCGCGTGCTCGTCGCCCTGTTGCGATCGATGCGGCCGCACCAGTGGGTGAAGAACGTGCTCGTCTTCGTGCCGCTGGTGACCGCGCACCGAGTCGGCGATGCGCAAGCGTGGGCTAACGCGCTGCAGGCGTTCCTGGCGATGTGCCTCGCCGTCGCGGGGATCTACATCGCCAACGATCTCGTCGATCTCGAAGCCGACCGCGCCCACCGGTCGAAGTCGCGCCGTCCGCTCGCGAGCGGGGCGCTGCCCATCGGGGTGGGCGCCGGCGCCATCCCGGTCCTCTTCGCGGGCGCGGTGCTCGTCGCACTGCCGCTTCCGCCGGCGTTCCTTGTCTGGCTGGGCGCGTACGCCGCGGCAGCGCTGGGCTACTCGCTGTGGCTGAAGCGCATCGCGGTGGTCGACGTGCTGCTGCTCGCGGCGCTGTATACGGTGCGGTTGATCGGGGGCGCCGCGGCGATTCCCGTGCCGATGTCGACCTGGCTGCTGGCGTTCTCGATGTTCTTCTTCCTGAGCCTCGCGCTCTTGAAGCGCTACGAGGAGATCTCCGCCAGCCGTCGGGCGAACGACGCCGCACCGGTCCGCGGCTATCGCCCGTCCGACCTGGAGATGGTCGCGATCTTCGGGATCGCCAGCGGTTATCTCGCCGTCCTGGTCATGGCGCTCTACACCGACAGTCGCGAGATCGCCGTGCTCTACTCGCATCCCGGCTGGCTGTGGGGCTTCTCGCTGCTGCTCCTCTACTGGATCACCCGCATGTGGCTGCACGCGTCGCGCGGCGAGATGCACGACGATCCGATCCTGTTCGCGGCGACCGATTGGGCGAGTTACGCGGTCGTGGCCGGGCTCGGCGTGTTCATGCTCCTAGCGAGCTAGGTTGTCTAGATTCGCAGCCGGTCGAAAATCGCGCCGGGCAGCGCGCGGATCACGAACATGATCGGGCGCCAGAACCACGGCACGTAAACGACGCGCCGGCCGGCGCCGATCGCGCGGCAGACGCTCTTCGCGACCTGCTCCGGCGTGGCCCACAGCACACCCTTCTCGAACCTCGCGGTCATCGGCGTGTCGACGAAGCCCGGCTTGACCGTCAGAACCTTGACGCCGTGCGCGCGAAGCCGGACGCGCAGCCCGTCGAGAAACGCCGCCACCCCGGCTTTCGCCGCGCCGTAAGCGTAGTTGCTGCGCTTGCCACGATCGCCCGCGACGGAGCCCAACACGACCAGGCTTCCGCGACGCTGGCGCTCGAGCGCTCCGGCGATGACCGTCGCGAGGCTCACAACGCCGGTGAAGTTGGTCTCGATCGCGCGCCGAAGCTCCTCGACATCGTCGTCGCAGCGCTGCTGGTCGGGGAGCGTCCCATGCGCGATGAGCACGATGTCGAGGGTTCCGAGCTCCCTCACGGCACGCTCTACGAGTGGCCTGTGCTGCGTCGAGTCGTCGAGCTCGGCGATCACGGGCGCGGCTTTCGCAGCGCCCCGGACGGTGAGATCCGCCGCATTCGCCTCGAGCCGGGCGGGATCGCGCCCCGCCAGCACGAAGCTCGCCCCTTGCGCGGCGTAGCGGCGCGCGATCGCATGCGCGATCGCCGATGTCGCGCCGAACACGAGAATGTTCTTAGCCACTTGTGCCTTCGGTTCCGAGCGCTCCCGCGGTGCGCCGCCAGAAGTCCGACGAGAACCGCGGGTCGATGTACGGCACGAGCGAGCGCCACGCCGGATAGCCGGCAGCGAAGACTCGCGGATCCATGCAGGCGTCCTTGGCGGGGTAGACCCGACCGCCGTGGGCCACGATGATTGCGTGGCAATCGGCCAGGAGCGCCCGCGTCGCCGCGCCGCGGTTCCGGAAATCCAGCGCCACCGTGACGCCGGGCAGCGGAAACGACAGCAGCCCCGGCGAGGCTTTCGCGCCGAAACGCTTCAGCACCGACAGGAACGAGCCCTGACGCTGGCGCGCGATCGTCTGCAGCAGCCGAGACACGCCGGCGGCGCCGGTCGCTTCAGGAAACGCGCACTGCAGCTGCATGAATCCTTGTCGACCGTACAGCCGGTTCCAGTGGGCGATCGCATCGAGCGGAAACAAGAACGCCTCCAGCCGCACCCGTCGCTTGCCGCGAGCGCGCTTGGCGCGATGATAGAGTGCGTTGAAGAGCTTCACGCTCGTGGCGCAGAGCACCCATCCGGGCAGTTCGAGCGGAAGCGAGAGCCGGGGTAGCGGTCGCGAACCCGCCAACGTGCCGTCGGCCGCCTCGACGTGTCGCGCGCGGCTGAAGATGCCGCGGAGCTTGCCGTCGGCATACGAAAAGCAATCGAACCAGGCCACGGTGTATTCGAAATCGCGGTCCGAATCGCCGCTCGCCGCGAGGAATTCTTCGAGACTCGAGAAGGGAATATCCTCGACCTCGACGAGCGCGCTCGCGACGCTCCGGAGCTTCACTTCCGCCCAGGTGATCAACCCGGTCAACCCGAGACCGCCGATGGTCGCTCGGAACCAGTCCGGATGGTCCTGCTCCGAGCAGGGCCAACGGCTGCCGTCCGAGCGCAGCAGCTCGAAGCGGACGACGTGATTGCCGAACGTCCCGGCGCAGTGGTGGTTCTTGCCGTGGACGTCGTTGGCGATCGCACCTCCGACCGAAACGTATTGCGTCCCGGGGACCACCGGTAGAAACCACCCCTTCGGCAGACAAACGTCGATGATCTCGGCGAGCGTCGTCCCCGCCTCGCAGGTGATCGTGCCCGCGATCGGATCGAACGCCATGAATCGATTCAATCGTCGCGTCGAAAGCACAACACCAAGCGAGTTGAGGCAGCTGTCGCCGTAGCTGCGCCCCTGTCCATAGGGCAGCACCGTCATTGCGTCAGGGACAGGCAGCGGATCGGTCCGCGTCCAGAGCGCTACGCTCGCCTGTTTGCTCCCGGGCAGCCGGCCCCAGGATTCCGCGCTGTCGCGCATACGCCTGGCTACGCCGGCGCTTCCGCCTGCGCCGCGTAGGTGAACGAATCGGCGAAGAATTCCTCCGCCGGAAGCCCGCACTGCGTCGCGAAGTCGCGCCGCGCAGCGTCGATCATCGCGGGACCGCCGCAGGCGTAAACCTGGTAACCGGAAAGATCGGGGAAATCGGTCATCACCGCCTTGTGCACGAGCCCCGTGCGGCCCGGCCAGCGGTCCGCCGGCATCGGGTCGGAGAGCACGGGAATGAAGCGGAAGTCGCGATGCCTCTCCTGCCAGGTCCCAGGCAGATCGGGCAGATATAGATCGCGCAAAGCGCGCGCGCCCCAGTAGAGCACCATCGGCCGCGTGAGGTCGTGGTGCAGCGCGTGCTCGATCACCGCCTTGATCGGCGCGAAGCCGGTGCCGCCGGCGACGAAGATGATCGGCTTGTCGGACTCCTCGCGCAGGTAGAACGTTCCCAACGGTCCCTCGAAGCGCAGGATCTCGCGCCCCTTGTACTCGTTGAACAGCGCCCCGCTGAAGTAGCCGCCGGGGACGTGGCGGATGTGCAGCTCGAGCAGCGCATCGTCCTCGGGCGCGGTCGCGATCGAGAAGCTGCGCCGCCGGCCGTCCTTGAGTAAGAGATCGATGTACTGCCCGGCGAGATATTGCAGCCGTTCGTTGGCCGGGAGCTTGAGCTTCACGATCGCGACGTCGGGGGCCGGCTTGTCGATCGACTCGATCCGGCACGGTAGCTTGCGGATCTGGATATCGCCGGCGCGCCGCACTTCGCGCACCGCGATCGTGAGTGCGGCTTTCGGCTTGGCCACACAGAACAGCGCGAGCCCCTGCGCCTTCTCGCTTTCGGTGAGCGTGCCCGGCTGGTACGCGCCGTAGTCGACCGCGCCGTCGAGAATCTTCCCCTTGCAGGTGCCGCAGGCGCCGTTGCGGCAACCGTAGGGAATCATCAGGTCGGCGCGCATCGCGGCGGCGAGCACGGTCTCGCCTTCGTCGCAGGCGAAGCTGTGCTCGCTCGGTTTTATGGTAATCTGGAACGGCATCGGTGTCGGACCGTTTCGCGCAAGAAGTGCGACTGTGATCCGCGTATTGTTGATTGGCTGCGGCGATATCGCTCTGCGCACCGCGGAGCTGCTGCGCGGCAGGGTCCGCTGGTACGGGCTCACGCGCCGCCCGGAAGACGCCGAGAAGCTCCGCCGGCAGGGCATCGTGCCGATCGTCGGCGACCTCGATCGCTACGACAGCCTCGATCGCCTGCGCGCCGCGCCGTTTGCCGTGCTGCACTTCGCGCCCCCGCCCGGCGTCGGCCGCGACGACCCGCGCACCGCGCGACTGCTCGCGGCGCTCACAAAAGCGCGAATTATACCGCAGCGGTTCGTCTACATCAGCACCAGCGGCGTCTACGGCGACTGCGCCGGAGCGCGCGTGAGCGAGGCTCGAGCGCGCCGGGGCGAGACCCCGCGCGCTCGCCGCCGCATCGCGGCCGAGGATCGTCTGCGGCATTGGGCGAAGCGCTACGGCGTCAAGCTCGCCATCCTGCGCGCGCCGGGCATTTACGCCGAGACGCGTCTTCCGCTCGAGCGCTTGCGGCAGGGCACGCCGGTGCTGCGACCCGAGGACGACGTGTTCACCAACCATATTCACGCCGATGATCTGGCGCAGGCGACGGTCGCCGCGCTCTTCCGCGGCAAGCCCAATCGCGCCTACAACATTTCCGACGACGCGGAGCTGCCGATGGGTGCGTGGTTCGACGCGGTCGCCGACGCGTTCGGCCTGCCGCGGCCGCCGCGCGTGTCGTGGGAGGAGGCCGAGACGCGGATCGCGCCGCTGCTCCTCTCGTTCATGAGCGAGTCGCGCCGGCTGTCCAACGCGCGCATGAAGCGGGAGCTGCGCCTTCGTTTGCGTTACCCGACGCCGGCGGCGCTGCTCGCCGAAGTCGCGCCGCGCGCGCTGAAAAAGCAGATTCCGCTGCCGCTGTGAACGACGACGCCGCCGCGCCGCGAGCCACACGCTGGGCGAGGATCGCCGCGCGGCTCGACGCCTACGAGCGGCTGATCCGGCTCGACAAGCCGATCGGCACGCTGCTGCTCCTGTGGCCGACGCTGACCGCGTTGTGGATCGCCACCTCGGGGGCGCCGTCGTGGGTCGTCGTCTGGATCTTCGTGCTCGGCACCTTGCTCATGCGCTCGGCCGGCTGTGCGGTGAACGACTACGCCGATCGCAATTTCGACGCGCACGTCGAGCGCACCAAGAGCCGGCCGCTGGCGCGGCGCGAGATCGAGCCTTGGGAAGCGCTGGCTCTGGCCGCCGCGCTCGCGCTCGCCGCCTTTCTGCTCGTCCTGCGCTTCAACCGGTTCACCATCCTGCTCTCGGTTGCGGGGCTCTCGATCGCGATCGCCTACCCCTTCTTCAAGCGCTTCTTCGCGCTGCCGCAGGCGTTTCTCGGCATCGCGTTCTCGTTCGGCATCCCGATGGCCTTCGCGGCCGTCTACGGGACGGTGCCGGCGGCGGGCTGGTGGCTGTTCGGCGCCAACTTCCTCTGGGTCATCGCCTACGACACCGAGTACGCGATGGTCGATCGCGACGACGATCTGAAGCTGGGCCTGAGGACTTCGGCGATCGCTTTCGGACGTTTCGACGTCCTGGGGGTCATGCTCTGTTATGCGATCTACCTTGCGGCGCTGCTGTGGATCGGGCGCGTGCAAAACCTCGGTGCGTTCTTCCATGCCGGCGTTCTGGTCGCGTCGCTGCTCGCCCTGTGGCACTTCTGGCTGATTCGCACGCGCGAGCGCACGCGCTGTTTCCGCGCGTTTCTTGGCAACCACTGGCTGGGGCTCGCCATCTTCGCCGGGACGGTGGCGGATTACGCCTTCCGCTCGCCGTCGTGGCCGCGGTGGTTGGCGTGAGCAGCGGGGGATTCCCCCGGAACGGTCAGCGCCGCCGATCGCGCCGGGGCGCGACGCGGCGAAGCGCAACCGCACCGAACAGCGCGAGCAGCGCTGCGGTCGCGGCGAGCGCGAGCGCAGACAGCGACGGGATCGGTGCCGCGGGGCCGCCTGCGGAGGCCAGAACCGCGCCGGTCGTGCAATCGAACACCAGCGTGCTCACGTTGCTGACCGTGCCGGAGAGGTTCGGGCCGGTATAGGTCGTGATGGTGATCGTGATGGGCGTGTTCGGCGGGAGCCCGCCGCCGAACGCAAGGATCTGAAACGTCGGATACACGGCCGAGTAGGGTCCGAGGTTGGCGCCGGTCTCGTCGGTGAATTCCTCGATCAGGCCGACCCCGGGCGCGGTGACTTTGACGTCCGCCGAGGCGAGCGTGTCGACGTTGATGAAAGTGTTGACGGCGAACGCGTTGCCGCCGCACGTTCCGGCCAGGCCCGTTTGCTGGCTCAGGAGCCGGATCGCAGGTTTCTTGGTCGTTCCGCCCGCAGGCGCGGCGACGCCGCCGGACGCGGTTCCGGCAGACGCGGCAAAGCCCGCCGTCGCCCACGCCAGCGCGACGATTCCCAGCCAGGCCTTGAGTGCGGCCGCAACGATTCGCAAACGCTGAGCTCCCTGGGCAGTGCGGGCCCCAGGGGCCCGCACGGATCAGCATAGCGGCTGGCGAGCGCGATGGTCCAGCCGCGGGCGCGGATAATACCGCTTCCCGGATGTGCTGTGGCATCGATACGACGGCAAGTGTCGCCATCTGCCGACACATTTGCGCCTTTCTGCCCGAAAAACGCCGCAAAAACGGCACCGGCGGTCGGTGCGCCCGCGTTTGGTAAGATGCTTCGCCCCGCCGCCCGTCCCTTGAGGCCGCGAGAACTCGAAATGAAATACGCCGATCTCCGCGACTTCCTCGCCCAGCTCGAACGCCGCGGCGAGCTCAAGCGCATCGCTGTCGAGGTCGATCCGCGGCTCGAAATGACCGAGATCTGCGATCGCGTCCTCAGGAAGGGCGGACCCGCGCTGCTGTTCGAGAAGCCGAAAGGCTTCGATGGAGCGGGTGGACGCGCGCGAATTCCCGTCCTGGGCAACCTTTTCGGCACGCCGCTGCGGGTCGCGCTCGGCATGGGCGAAGAGTCGGTGGACGCATTGCGCGAGGTCGGCAAGCTCCTCGCGTTTCTCAAGGAGCCCGAGCCGCCGAAAGGATGGAAGGACGCGTGGCAGAGCACGCGGCCGGTGTTCATGCAGGTGATGCACATGGCACCCAGGGAACGCTCGTCCGCGCCGTGCCAGGAGATCGTGTGGGAGGGCGGCGAGGTCGATCTCGGGCGGCTGCCGGTGCAGACCTGCTGGCCCGAGGACGTCGCGCCGCTCATCACCTGGGGCCTCACCGTGACCCGCGGCCCCGACAAGCCGCGATACAACCTCGGCATCTATCGGCAGCAGGTGATCGCGCGCAACAAGGTCATCATGCGCTGGCTGCCGCATCGCGGCGGCGCGCTCGATTTCCACGATCACGCGCGTAGCCGCCCCGGCACGCCGTTTGCGGTCGCGGTCGCGATCGGCGCCGATCCGGCGACGATCCTCGGCGCGGTGGCCCCGGTGCCGGACACGCTTTCCGAATACCAGTTCGCGGGGTTGCTGCGCGGCGCGCGCACCGAGATCGTCAAGTGCATCACGCACGATCTGCAGGTGCCGGCGTCGGCGGAGATCGTGCTCGAAGGCTTCATCCGTCCCGATCCGGGCGACCCGAGCGGCTACGAGACCGCGCTCGAAGGACCTTTTGGCGATCACACCGGCTACTACAACGAAGTCGAGCGCTTCCCGGTGCTCACGCTCGAGCGCATCACCATGCGTCGCGAACCGATCTTTCACTCGACCTACACCGGCAAGCCGCCCGACGAGCCGGCCGTGCTCGGCGTGGCGCTGAACGAGGTGTTCGTACCGCTGCTGCAAAAGCAGTTCCCGGAGATCGTGGACTTCTATCTGCCGCCCGAGGGCTGCTCCTATCGGCTCGCGGTCGTCAGCATGAAGAAGCAGTATCCGGGGCACGCCAAGCGCGTCATGTTCGGCGTGTGGAGCTTCCTGCGCCAGTTCATGTACACCAAGCTCATCATCGTGACCGACGAGGACGTGAACGTTCGCGACTGGAGGGAGGTGATCTGGGCGCTCTCCACCCGGGTCGACGCCGCGCGCGATACGCTGGTGGTCGAAAGCACGCCGATCGACTATCTCGACTTCGCCTCGCCGGTCGCGGGGCTGGGCAGCAAGATGGGCATCGACGCCACCGGCAAATGGCCGGCGGAAACGCAGCGCCGCTGGGGCCGCCCCATCGCGATGGACCAGGGGGTCAAGCGCCGGGTCGATGCGTTATGGAGCGGTCTCGGGCTGTGAAGGGGGAGCGCTCGAGCGCTCCCGCGTGCGCCAGGCGCGCGCGATGCGAAACGCCGTTAGCGCGATCGCGCCGATGCGCACGATGCGCGCGACGCGGTACCAGCCGAGCAGGCGCGCGACCGCGTCGGCGAGCGCCATCGCCGCCGCGGGGCGCGCAACGGCGCCGCCGATCAATCCGGCGGGGCGCAGCGCTTCGCGCGCGTCGCCGGCGTAGAGGCTCATCTGCATGCGCTGCAATTGCAGCTCCGCGAGCAGCATCTGCTTGCGCGCCGCGAGCTTGCGCAGCGCGCTGTTCACCGGCCTCTCCGCAGGGCGTCCGCGTCGCGCTCGAGCTCGGAGAGCGTGGCCGCGAACGGCCGCCCCTGCGCGCGTGCGTTCTGCCGCACCAGGTACCACGCCAGCACGGCGATGATGACGTAGGCGAGAACCACGCCGACCAGCGCCCCGAGAGGATAGCTGCTCCAAAGCAGCGCCACGATCAGCACGGAGAGCGCGACCAGCGCGAAGCAGGAAAAGACGGTCGCGATCACGACCAGCAGCAGCATGATCTTGGTGCGCTCACGCTCCTCCTCGAACTCGACCGTGGCGAGCTCGAGGCGCGTGCGCAGCATCGCGACCGTCGTCGCGGCGAAACCGGAGAGCGCGCCGCCGAGCCCCGCGGCAGGCCGCTCTGCGCCGGGGTCGGGCACGGGCCCCTACCGGCGGGCGACGACCAACCCGACGAGGAAACCGATCGCCGTCGCAACGCCGATCGCCTGCCAGGGATTGTCGTGCACGTAATCGTCGGTCACGCGCGCGGCCGCCTTGGCGCTGTCGAGGGCATCGTCCTGAAGCTCGCCCAGTCGCAGCTTCGCCGTGCGCAGCTTCGTCTCGACTTGCGAGCGCAGGTCGGTCGCCTTGTCGCCGGTTTCCTTGGCCGCCTGCTTGAGCAGCGTTTCGGCTTCCGCCAGCACGTCGGAGAAATCCTTGACCAATGCATCGCGGCTGCGTTCGAATTTTGGGGCAGTCATGTCGATCTCCATGCAGGAGTAGGAGTAAGGGGGGGGGCGGCGCGGCTCCTCGCGCCGATTCGCGTATTATGTACCATCGTCATACGGCCGCAATCGGTCTTTGCCCTACATCGCCTGCCCACCGACCAACCATGCCATCGCTCAACCTGCCCGCCCTAGACCCCTCGACCGTTCCCGAGTTGCGCGGGTCGGGTTATCCCGAGCCGTTTCGTTCGCGCATGGGCGAGCGCATCAAGCGCCGCCTGGGTGAGGCCTGCGGGCTGACCGGTTTCGGCGTCAACCTGGTCACGCTCGGCCCCGGCGGCCAGTCGGCGCTGCGCCACTGGCACACGCTCGAGGACGAATTCGTCTACGTGCTCGAAGGTGAGCTCGTGCTCGTCACCGACGGCGGCGAGCAGGTGCTCGGCGCGGGGATGTGCGCCGGCTACCCTGCGGGCGATCGCAATGCACATCATTTCGTCAATCGCAGCAGCGCGCCGGCGAAATATCTCGAGATCGGCACCCGGGCGAAGGGCGATCTCGCGATCTATCCCGACGACGATCTCATGTGGTGCAACGACGGCAACGGCGAGTATGCGGCGCACAAGGATGGACGCCCGTACCCGCGCTGAGCGCGCGAGAAAACCGGTCGCCGGAACGGTAGCGATGCGGGGAAGGATTGCAAGCCGGGAGGCTTGATCGTGACCGATGTTCAAGCTTCGCCGACGACGCCCGGGGCTCCGGCACCGTCGTTGATCTCGACCACGCTTCTGATCTACGGGCTCTACGGCCTGGCGGCGCTGATCGCGCTCGCCGCGCACGGCTTTCCGCCGATCGCGCCGCTCGGCGGCATCGTCGGCATCGTCGCGATCATCATGGCGCACGTCAAGCGCAGTGACGCAGCGGGCACCTGGCTCGCGTCGCACTACCGTTGGCTTATTCGCACCTTCTGGTTCTCGATCCTGTGGGGCGTGATCGGCGCGATCATCTTCGGCGTGTTGTTCATCGTCCTCATCGGCATCGTCATCGCTTACATCATCTGGCTCGCGACGACGATCTGGGTGCTCTATCGCTTGATCCGCGGCTATCTGCTGTTCAAGGACAGCAAGCCGGTGCCGGAGATGTAGCGGCGCGAGCCCGCGGCGAGGGGCCTCCGCCACTGCCACGCGAATTCCTCTCGTCGAGTTGTCGGTCCTTGCGCCCGGCTCGGGTCGCCTCCACTCGCTCACGCTCGCGGAGCCTCGCTCCTCCTCGCCGGTCGCCCCCGCCAGTGCCACGCGAATTCCTCTCGTCGAGTTGTGGATGCGTCATCCCCGCGGAAGCGGGGATCCAGCGACTCTACGACGATCCAAAGACACTGGGTTCCCGCTTGCGCGGGAACGACGTCATCATGCAGGCTCACCCAAACCGCTCGATCAGCTTCCCCTCATAGACCCGATCGCGCCGCGGACGGCCTCCGCCTGCCTCGAGCCGCGCCTCGAGGAGCGCGAGCTTCGTGAGCGCGCGACGCTTCGCCTCGTCGCTCTGGAGCGTAGTGATGAGCGCGATGAGCGTGTTGCGCTCGTGCCGCGCCTCGACTTCGGGCGGCACGAACCCGGCGTTCTTGAGGATCCGATACGCCGCGCGCAGCACCTCGGGAACGAGCCGGTCGTCGTCGAGGACGAGCGGGTGCCCCGCGCCGGGCAGATCGTCGAACGCGCCCTGGGCCATCGCCTCTTCGATCCGCGCCTCGGCCAGCGCGTCGAGCGCGAGCAACGAGCTCATCGGCGCGGAGGGTCGAAGGCGCCCTCATAGACGCCTTCGACGAGCAGGTCCAGCGCGCGCTGCGCGCGCGCCGCGTTGGCGTGATTGACGAAGGACACGACGACGTAGCGCTTGCCGCCGCGGCCGAGCACGTAGCCGGCGAGCGCGCGCACGCCGTCGAGCGTTCCGGTCTTGAGCAGCGCCTGGTCGGCGACCTCGTCATCGGCGAAGCGCTTGCGCAGGGTGCCGTCGGCCGCGGCCACGGCGAGCGAGCTCACATAATCGCCGCGCACGCGGCTCTGGTCCGCGGCGAGCAGCAGGCGCGCCATGCTCCTCGCCGAGATGCGCTCGCGGCGCGACAGGCCCGAGCCGTTCTCCAGCCTGAGCTCGGGAAAATTGAGCTTGCGCTTCGCCAGCCAGCGCCGCACTGCCGCGACGGCGCGTGCGCTCGTCGCCGGCGGCGGGTGCGCGCTCACCGCGAGCGTCAGGAACAGTTGCCGGGCCATCACGTTGTTGGACAGCTTGTTGATGTCGCGCACCGTGTCGTAGAGCGGCGGCGAGAGCAGCGTGGCGATCGGCTTCGCTCCGCGCGGCGCCTTGCCGTCTCGGACGCCCCCCGAGAATTGCCCGCCGGCCTCGCTCCAGTAGCGCGCGAACATCGCGAGCACATAATGCCGATGATCGAGGAGCGCGACGTACCAGTCGCGCTCGCCGCAGCCGGCAGCGTAGCGGCCGGCGAAACTCACCTGCGCGCGGTCGGCGCGATTGTCGAAGGAAGCGCCGAGCGCGTCGCGCCAGTCGTTGCATTCGCCCGCCGCGAGTCGCGGCACACCGCGCACCGCCACGCTCGCGAGCGGCGGCTCGATCCGTACCTCGGCGGCGTCGCCGGCGGCGTTCGGTGCGAACACGAAGCGCACGCTGTTGAAGTTCACGAGCAGCGCATCCGGGCCGACGTTGTACGGTTTGAGCGGCTCGCCGTCGAAGGCGGCCGGATCGTACCGCGGCGGCGCGAAGTAGCTGCGGTCGAGCACCAGATCGCCGCGGATCGCGGTAAGCCCGGTCGCGCGCAGCGACGCGATGAACGCCTGGAACTGCTCGATCGTGATCTTGGGATCGCCGTAACCCTTGAGCACCAGATTGCCCTCGAGCACGCCGTCCACGACGGGCCCGTCGGCGTAGGCTTCGGTCTTCCAGCGATAGTCGGGACCGAGCAGCTCCAGCGCGGCGAAGGTCGTGACGAGCTTCATCGTCGAGGCCGGGTTCATGGGCTTGCCGGGCTGATGCGAGACGAGCGCGCGCGGCTCGCCGACCTCCTGCACGTAGGCGCTGACGGCGCGGAGCGGGATCCGCTCGTCGAGAAACGCGCGCTCGACCGCGCGCGGCAGCGCGGCTGCGGCGCTTGCCGCGACCAACCACGCGCCCAGCGCGCATGCGGCGTGGAATCGGCGGATTACGCGCATGCGACGATCTCCAGCGTACGCTCGGCGAGCAGTGCGATTTCGTCCTCGTCGAGCACGTACGGCGGCATCCAGTACACCGTCTTGCCGATCGGCCGCAGAAGGAGCTCGCGCTCGAGCGCCTCAGTGAAGCACCAGCGCGGGAAATCCGCCCGCGCGGAGTCGACCTCGAAAGCCCAGATCATGCCGAGGTGGCGGAAGTTGCGCACTTTCGGATGCGCGGCGAGCGGCTGGGCGAGTGCGGTGAGCCGCGCGGCAAGCGCGCGATTGCGCGCGAGCACGTCCTCGTCGCGGAAGAGGTCGAGCACGGCGAGCGCCGCGCGGCAGGCGAGCGCGTTGCCGGTGTACGAATGCGAGTGCAGGAAGCCGCGCGAGAGCTCGTCGTCGTAGAACGCCGCGTAGACCTCGTCGGTGGTCAGCACCACCGAGAGCGGGAGATAGCCGCCGGTGATGCCCTTGGACAAGCACAGGAAGTCGGGGGCGATCGCCGCCTGCTCGCAGGCGAGCATCGTTCCCGTGCGGCCGAAGCCGGTCATGATCTCGTCGGCGATGAGATGCACGCCGTAGCGCGTGCAAAGCTCGCGTGCTCGAGCGAGGTACGCGGGATCGTGCATGGCCATGCCCGCCGCACCCTGCACCAGCGGCTCGACGATGAGTGCGGCGATGCCGGCGTGGCGTTCGGCGAGGATCGCTTCGAGCGCCTCCGCCGCCGCGAGCGCATGCTCGCGCGGTGAGACGCCCGCCGTGGCCAGCCGCGCATCGGGCGACGGCGCGACCACATTGCGCCTCAACAGCGGCGCGTACGCATCGCGGAACAGCCCCACGTCGGTGACCGACAGCGCACCGAGGGTCTCGCCGTGGTAGCCGTGCTCGACGCAGATGAACCCGTTCTTTTCGGGCCGGCCGCGGTTGCGCCAGTAATGGGCGCTCATCTTGAGCGCGATCTCGACCGCAGAGGCGCCGTCCGAGCCGTAGAAGCAATGGCCGAGCGCACCCGGTGCGAGCGCGGCGAGACGCTCGGAGAGCTCGATCACGGGCTCGTGCGTGAAGCCGGCCAGCATGGCGTGCTCGAGCGCCTGGAGCTGCCCGCCGATGGCGGCGTTGATCGCCGGATGCGCGTGACCGAAGAGGTTGACCCACCACGAGCTCACCGCGTCGAGATAGCGCCGGCCCTCGAAGTCGTACAGCCAGGCGCCTCTGCCCCGTGCGATCGGCACCAGGGGCAGGGTCTCGTGCTGCTTCATCTGCGTGCACGGATGCCAGACCGCGGCGCGGCTGCGCTCGAGCCAGTCACAATTTGTTACCGGCGCTGGCATGAGGAGTCAAGGAAGGCGCAGTCGGTGCGGCGTCGCACCCGAAGGCGTCGCGCCATTATACTGGCGGGCTCGAGAGCGGGCCGGGGCGCCCGGAACAATGTACGCCAGGAGCCTGTTTGCCGTGAGGTTACAAGGTCGGGAAACACGCACGGCGAGCGATGGCGATGGCTGACGCAGCGGGTCGGTACAGCGGCGCAGCGATCGCTTTGCATTGGTTGACCGCGGCGCTGATCGTGGCCAATCTCCTGCTGGGCCTGTCGATGGTCCCGCTGCCGATCAGCCCGCGCAAGCTGCAGTGGTACCTCTGGCACAAATCGATCGGGATCAGCGTGTTTCTGCTGACGTGGGCGCGGCTCTCCTGGCGCTGGGTTCACCCGCCTCCGCCCCCGGTGGCGATGCCCGACTGGCAGCGGCGGGCGGCGCGCTTGGCGCACTTGCTGCTCTATGCGCTGCTGCTGCTCATCCCGATCTCCGGCTGGCTGTACAGCTCGGCCACCGGCGTGCAGGTCGTCTATCTGGGCCTGCTGCCGCTGCCTGACCTGGTGCCCAAGAACAAGGCCCTGGCCGCGGTGCTCAAGGCGACGCACGTGACATTGAACTTCACGCTGTTCGGGTTGGTCTGTGTGCATGCGGCGGCCGCCCTCAAGCATCACTTCGTCGACCGCGACTCCGTGCTCACCCGCATGCTGCCATGAACCGGGTCGAAAGGAAGCGCCGGATGCAGGTTTTGTTGCGTTCATTCATCCCGTCGCTCGGGATGCTGCTGCTCGCCGCCGGCCAGGGGGACGCCCAGGGGCTGCTCATCGACAAGAGCGAGATCCGCTTCGTGTCCAAGCAGCTCGGCGTCAACGTCGAGGGGCGCTTCCGCAAGTGGAAGGCCAACATCGTGTTCCTGCCCAAGGATCTCGCCAAGTCGAAGGCGGACTTGGATATCGATCTCGGCAGCATCGATCTCGCCAGCGAGGAGTCGGAGGCCGAGATCAAGAGCCCGCGCTGGTTCTACACGGAGAAGTTCCCGGTCGCGCACTTCGCCTCGACCTCGATCAGGAGCGTGGGGGCCGACAAGTACGAGGTGGCCGGGAGGCTCACGCTCAAGGGCGTCACCAAGGAGATCGTCGTACCGATCGCGGTGAAGAAGGATGCGTCCGGCAACAACGTCGCCGAAGGCAGCTTTCCGGTGAAGCGCATCGACTACAACGTGGGCGAAGGCGTGTGGGCGGACACCGAGCTCGTCGCCAACGACGTCATCGTTCGGGTGCGCATGGTGTTGCCGCCCGTGGCGTAGCGCTGTGCGCGCGGCGAGCGGGCGGCTCGAATCGGGCGTGACAACGCGAAACGGTGTCAACCCGAGCCTGATCCCGTCACCCACCCACTTCAATCGGAGGCTCCGTCATGTCTCGACTCCTCGCCGCCGCGCTCGCGTCGGCATTCGCTTTGTCCGCGGCGGGCGCTCTCGCCCAAGAAAGCTACACGCTGGATCCCGTCCACTCGCAGCCGCGCTACGTGATCGAACATCTGCGCGGGCTCGCCACGCAGTGGGGCTCGTTCGGCAAGCTGGCCGGCAAGGTCACGCTCGATCGCGCCGCGAAGAAGGGCACGATCGACGTCACGATCGATACGACCTCGATCCGAACCCACGACGCGCGCCTCGACACCATCGTCAAAGGCGAAGACTACTTCAACGTGGCCAAGTATCCGACGATGACGTTCAAGTCCTCCAACGTCATCTTCGACGGCGACAAGGTCGTCGGCGCCGACGGCGAGCTGACCATGCTCGGCGTGACCAAGCCGGTTTCGCTCAAAGTCGCCCACTTCACGTGCGCCGAGAATCCGTTCAACAAGAAGCCGATGTGCGGCGCAGAGGCCACCACCACCATCAAGCGCTCCGAGTGGGGCATGACGGCCGGGATTCCCAACTCGACCAGCGACGAGGTCGGGATCGTCATCCCGATCGAAGCATACAAGGACTGAGCGGGGTCGATTCGCTGGGGCCGGCCTCGTTGAGCGAGACCGCTCGCGCAAATCGAGCCTGACCCCGTCCGCCGGCCGCGGAATACGCGCGCGCTGCACGGTGTTGACCCCATCGTTGGAACAAGAGGCCGCTGTGCGACGCCGAGGCGTCGGCAACGATCATGCGCTCCGAGTGGGCAATGACGCACGGCATCTCCGAGGCGGTCGCCGACGATGTCCACGTCATCATCATTGCGATCGAGGCGTACCGAGAGCAGCGCAACGGGCCTGGCATCGCCGAGGAAAAAGCTCCGAGGCCGCAGGGTCGCTGCGCCGATCGCCGCTCTCGCATGGATCCTGGCGCTGCCTGCGACGGCGGAAGAGGAGACCTATACCATCGACCCGAGGCACTCGCAGCCGTACTACGAGGTGCGCCACCTGGGGTTCTCGCAGCAGCGCGGAACCTTCCTCAAGCTGTCGGGCACGATCACCCTGGACCGGGTCGCCAAGACGGGGACGGTCAACGTGCTCATCGATCCGGCTTCCGTGCGCTCGAGCGACCCGGTGCTCGACAACGTTCTCAAGAGCGAGGCTTATTTCAACGTCGAGCGGTTCCCCACGCTGACCTTCCGCTCGAACGACGTCCGCTTCGATGGCGACCGGGTGGTCGAAGTCGTCGGCGATCTCACGATGCTCGGCGTCACGCGGGCCGTGACGCTCAAGGTCGACGACTTCGCGTGCGGCGTGGACCCGGTCTTCAAGCGAGCGCTGTGCGGCGCCGAGGTCACGACGACGATCAAGCGCTCGGACTGGGGCATGACACGGGGCATCCCGTTCGCGCCTGCCGATGAAGTCAAGATCGCGATTCCCGTCGAGGCCTACCGGCGTTGAGCGCTCGCGCCTCGCCGCGCGGCTGCTCCTCGCGTCGGCGTCGTGCTGGATCGCCATCTCCGACGCGACGGCGGCGCCGGAAGTCTTCCGCATCGACCCGGCGGCCACCCAGGCGGAATTCTCGGTCGCCTATTTCTGGGTGACGAAGCTCAAGGGGAAGTTCGGCCGCACGCAAGGCACGATCGTGCTCGACGCCGACGCTCGCGCCGGGAGCATCGACTTTGCCGTCGACGCGAAGTCGGTCGATACGGGTTGGCCGGTCCGAGACAACTTCATCCGCGGCGAGAGCATGGTCGACGCCGCGCGCCATCCGATGGTGCGGTTCCGCTCCACGGAGCTCACCTTCGATCGCGGGCGGCTCGCCGGCGCCGTCGGGCAGTTGACGCTGCATGAGGTCACGCGCCCGGTCGCCGTCAAGGTCGCGCGCCTCGAGTGCGGCCCTCTGCCCGGCAGCGGCCTTCCGGGCTGCGGCGTGGCGGTGGTCTCGTCGATCAAGCGCTCGGATTTCGGGATGAGCTTCGGGCTGCCGTTCGTCGGCGACGACATCGACCTGTCGTTTCATCTCACCGCGGTTCGGGTCGAGCCGTAATCACTGTGGGCGCGGCGCCGCGCAAGCGCGCGATCGCCTCCCAATCCCAGTCGATGCCAAGACCCGGCTCGGACGACGCGTACGCGCGGCCGTCGCGGATCGCAAGCTGGCTGCGCGTGATCGAATCAAGCTGTGGAATGTACTCGACCCAGCGGCTGTTGGACACCGCGCAGCACAGCCCGACGTGCAGCTCCATCAGGAAGTGCGGGCACACCGCAACGTTGAACGTCTCGGCGAGATGCGCGACCTTGAGCCAGGGCGTGATTCCGCCGATGCGCGCCACGTCGACCTGCACGATCGAGCACGCGCCCGAGCGCAGATAATCCTTGAACTGGCTCGCGCTGTAGAGCGACTCGCCGACCGCGATCGGCACCGAGGTCCGTTGGGCGAGCTCGACGTGCGCGCCAAGATCGTCGGCGGGAAGCGGTTCCTCGAACCAGGCGACGTCGAGCGCTTCGAGGTGGCGGGCGCGGCGGATCGCTTCGGAGAGCGTGAAGCCCTGATTGGCATCGGTCATGATGTCCCAACCGGTGCCGACCGCCTCGCGGACCGCGGCCAAGCGTTCGACGTCCTCGGCGACGTGCGGCCGTCCGATCTTGATCTTGGTCCCGCCAAAGCCGTTGGCTTTCGCGGCGAGCGCGTCGTCGACGAGCGCCAAGGGCGGCAGATGCAACCAGCCGCCTTCGGTGGTGTAGAGCGGGCAGGAGTCCTTGGCGCCGCCCGCGGCGACGGCAAGCGGCAGATTCGCCCGGCGGCAGCGCAGGTCCCACAGCGCGGTATCGAGCGCGGCAAGCGCGAGCGCCGTGATCGCGCCGACGTTCGTGGCATGCGTGTGAAACACGAGATCGCGCCAGATCGCCTCCAGGCGCTCGGCGTCGCGGCCGAGCAGTTGCGGCGCGAGATGATCGGCGATGAGCGCCATGATCGACGATCCCCCAGTGCCGATGGTGTAGCTGTAGCCGGTGCCGATCGCGCCGTCTCGGTCGAAGACGCGCACGATCGGCGTCTGCTGCGACACGAAGCTCTGGATCGCGTCGGTGCGCTTGACCTTGGGCTTGAGGTCGACCCACGACAGCTCGATACGCTCGATGGCGGCCATGCGCGATCTAGGCGAGTCTTTCGCGGAAGCGATCGGTCGCCGCGACCAGCTCGCGCGCGATGCCCGGCTCTCGCGCCGAATGCCCGGCGTCGGGCACGATCACATATTCGGCCTCCGGCCAGGCGCGGTGCAGGTCGTCCGCCGTGCGGATCGGGCAGACGATGTCGTAGCGCCCCTGAACGACGACGCAGGCAATCGCGCGCAGTCGCGCCACCCCCTCGAGCAGCGCATCGCCGGAGAGGAAGAGCCGGTGCACGAAGTAATGCGCCTCGATGCGCGCGATCGCCAGCGCCACGGCATCCTCGTCGAAGTGGGCGACCAGGTCCGGATCGGGCAGCAGCGTCGAGCACGAGCTCTCGTACCGGCTCCAGGCGTGCGCCGCAGGCATGTGCACGGCGGGATCCGGGCTGGTGAGACGCCGGTAGTAGTGAGCGAGCAGCTCCCCGCGCTCGGCCCCCGGCAGGAAGCCGGCAAACGCGTTCCACGCCTCGGGAAACACGTTGCGCATCTCGTTCAGGAACCAGCCGATCTCCCACTCGCGCGCGAGGAAGATGCCGCGCAGCACGAGCCCGAGCACCCGGTCGCGGTGGGCTTGCGCGTAGGCGAGCGCCAGCGTCGACCCCCACGAGCCGCCGAACACCAGCCAGCGAGCGATGCCGAGGTGCGCGCGCAGGCGCTCCAGGTCGCCGACGAGATGATCGGTGGTGTTGTCGGCCAGTTCGCCCAGGGGCGTTGAGCGTCCGGCGCCGCGCTGGTCGTACAGGACGGTGCGGTAGAACGCGGGATCGAAATAGCGCCGATGGTCCGGCGAGAGGCCGCCGCCCGGCCCGCCGTGCAGGAATACGGCCGGAACCCCTCGCGGGTTGCCGCACTCCTCCCAGTACATCGTGTGCCGGCGGTCGAGCGCGAGCCGCCCGGTGCGATGCGGCACGAGCGGCGGGTAGAGATAGTCGTCGCGCGACACAAAGCGCGTGGCGGCGCCGGCGGTCGGGGAAGCTCGCATCGCCTGCTCGGGGCCGTTACTTCTTCCCCTTGAACGCGACCACCTTCTGCCGCTGCTCGCCCAGGCCCGCGACGCCGAGCGCCACAACGTCGCCCGGCTTGAGATATTGCGGCTCGGGCTTCATGCCCATGCCCACGCCCGGGGGCGTGCCGGTGGAGATGATGTCCCCCGGCAGCAGCGTCATGCACCGGGACAGATCGGATACCAGCGCCGCGACCCCGAAGATCATCGTGCGCGTGTTGCCGGTCTGCTTGCGCGCGCCGTTGACGTCGAGCCACATGTCGAGGTTCTGCGGATCCTTGATCTCGTCGGTGGTCACGAGCCAGGGCCCGATCGGGCCGTAGGTGTCGCACCCCTTGCCCTTGCTCCATTGCGAGCCGCCCTTCTTCAACTGGAGGTCGCGCTCGGACACGTCGTTGACCACGCAGTAGCCGGCCACGTACTTCAAAGCGTCCTCGACCGGCACGTGACGCGCAACGCGTCCGATCACCACACCGAGCTCCACTTCCCAATCGGTATGCGTCGAGTCCGGCGCGAGCACGATGTTGTCGTTCGCCCCGACGATGCAGGTCTGCGCCTTGTAGAACACGATCGGGTACTCGGGGATCGGGTTGCCCGATTCCTTGGCGTGGTCGACATAGTTCAGGCCGATGGCGAGGAATTTCTGCGGTGTGGCCACGCACGCTCCGAGCCGCGGGCGCCCCCTGACCGGCGGCAGCTTTCTCGCATCGAGCCGCGCGAGCTCGCGCAGCTTGGCCGGAGCGAGCGTCGCGGCGTCGATGTCCTTGACCTTCCGCGACAGGTCGCGGAGCTTGCCGTCGGCGTCGATCAATCCGGGTTTTTCCTTTCCGGCGGGACCGTAGCGTACGAGTTTCACGCGAATCTCCTAAGGATTGAAATGTGGGAAGCAGGGGAGAAAGCGAGGAGAACGCCCGCTGGCAAGGCGCCGCCTCAGTTGTCAAATGAGTTTCGAGCGGAGTGTACACGCAAGTACATGAGCATCGAAAGCGAGCAGCAACTCGAGCCAGCGGGTGTTATCCGATGCTTTCCACCGGCTTTCAGATGGTCATCCCGCCGTCGATCGAATACACGTTGCCCGTCGCGAACGCGGATTCGTCGGAAGCGAGAAACACCACGATCGGCGCGATTTCCTCGGGCTTGGCGAGCCGTCCCATCGGCTGGCGCGCGACGAACGCCTTGCGCGCCTCGACCGGATCGGGAAAGGCGTTGATGCGCGCCGCGAGCGAGGGCGTGTCGACGGTGCCGGGCGCGATCGCGTTGCAGCGGATGCCGCGGGTCACGAAATCCGCCGCCACCGCCTTGGTGAGCCCGACGACGGCGGCCTTCGACGCTCCGTACGCGCAGCGGCCGGGCAGCCCCTTGATCGAGCCGGCGACCGAGGCCATGTTGATGATGCTGCCTCCGCCGTGCTCGAGCATGCGCGGCAGCGCGAGCTTGATGGTCATGAACATCGCCCGCACGTTCAAGTTGAAGCTGAACTCCCAGTCCTTCGGCGTGCAGTCGAGGATCGTGCCATGGTGCACGTAGCCCGCGCAGTTGAACAGCACGTCGAGCGGCGGCAGCTCGTCGAGCGTGCGCTCGACGCCCGAGTCGTCGAGCACGTCGAGCACTCGCGTCACGATGTTCGCGTTGCGGGCGAAGCCGCCCAGCGCCTTGGCGTCGACGTCGGTCGCGTATACCCGCGCTCCCTCCGCGGCCATCGCCAGCGCGCTCGCCTTGCCGATGCCCTGGCCCGCGGCCGTGACCAGCGCCATCTTGCCTGCCAAGCGTCCACCCACCGAACACCCCTCGCCCTTCGTCTCACGATCCGGTTCACCCGCGCGAGCCGTACATCATAGTCTACCAAGCGGCGTCGAAATTGGTAAGACGACTTGACCAAAGCGCGCGATTTTGCTTAGCTACGCGCTGGCGATGGAGCAGAGCGGTTGCGCTCGAAAACGCGCGTCTCGACTGGCATGCCTATCCACAGCATCGAACCCCGCAGACTCTACCGCCAGATCGCCGACCAGATCCGCACGCTGATTCGGTCCCGGGAGTTTCCCGCGGGGACGCGCCTGCCGCCGGAGCGCGATCTCGCGCGCCAGCTCGGCGTTTCGCGTCCTTCGGTGCGCGAGGCGCTGATCGCGCTGGAGGTGGAGGGGCTGGTCGAAGTGCGCATCGGCTCGGGCATCTACGTGCTCGGGCCGCGGGGCAACGGCGAGTCGGGGACGCCCGTTCAGGCTGCGATGGGGCCGTTCGAGCTCCTGCGCGCGCGCTGGATCATCGAGAGCGAATGCGCGGCGCTGGCGGCGAAGAGCGCGAAACGCCCGCAAGTCGCCGCCATTGCGGACGCGCTGGAGCAGATGGAGCGTGTGGCCGGCAACGAAAAGCGGCAACCGCTCGCGGGCGATCGGCTGTTTCACCTGCGCATCGCCGAGGCGACCGGGAACGGCGCGCTGGTCGCGGTCGTGAAGATGCTCTGGGAGGAGCGCACCGGGCCGTTGTTCGCCCAGCTCGAGCACCACTACGACAGCCCGGACCAGTGGGCGCGCGCGATCGCGGAGCATCGAGTGGTGCTGGAGGCCATCGCCAAGCGCGACGCGGCGCGTGCGCGCGCCGCGATGCAACGCCACCTGGACCGCGCCTACAAGCGGTTCAGCAAGAGCTGGGATGCGAAACATTGAGGAATGATCATGCTTAGCTGCCGCATACATGGCAAGGAAGACCTGCGCATCGACTCCGATGCCGAGCCCGCGATCGGACCGGGCGCGGTGTTGATTCGCCTTGGGGCGGGCGGTATCTGCGGCTCCGATCTGCATTACTACTTCGAAGGCCGCAACGGCAGCTTCGTCATTCGCGAGCCGCTGGTGCCGGGGCACGAGGCCTCGGGTGTGGTCGCGAAAGTCGGCGAAGGTGTCACGCGCGTCAAGCCCGGCGACAAGATCGCGGTGAGCCCGTCGCAGGCCTGCGGACGTTGCGACTACTGTCGTGAAGGTCGCGAGCACCTGTGCCGCAACATGCGCTTCCTCGGCAGCGCGAGCGTCTACCCACACGTGCAGGGCATGTTCGCCGAGTATTTCGTCTTGGGCGAGCGGCAGTGCTATCCGGTCGCCGGCGACGTGAGCTTGGGCGAGCTCGCCTTTGCCGAGCCGCTCGCGGTCGGGCTGCACGCGGTCAATCGCGCCGGCGACCTCCTGGGCAAGAGCGTGCTGATCACGGGCGCAGGTACGATCGGCTGCCTCACCCTGATCGCCGCCCGGCTCAAGGGGGCGACGTCGGTCACCGCCTGCGACGTGCTCGACCGGCCGCTCGCGACCGCGCGCGAAGTCGGCGCCGCGCGGACGATCCGCGCCGACCGCGAGCCCGAAGCGCTCGATACGCCGCAATTCGACGTCGCCTTCGAGGCGTCCGGCAGCCTCGCGGCGCTTGAAGGTTGCATCGCGGCGGTCAAGCGCGGCGGCACGGTCGTCCAGGTCGGCACGCTGCCGCACGAGCCGCTGCCCTTCGTCGTCAACGAGGTCATGGTCAAGGAGCTCGACTTCAAGGGCGCGTTCCGCTGGGGCATCGAGTTCGACTGGGCGGTCGAATACATCGCCTCGCGCCGCGTCGACGTCCGTCCCCTGCTGTCGCGCCAGTTTCCGCTCACGCAGGCCGTGGAGGCGTTCGAGCTGGCGCGGGACAAGAGGCGCAGCACGAAGGTGCAGCTCGTGGCGGCGCCGAATCGGTGAGGAAGTGGGACAATGACGACATAAGCAGCCCCGACGCCCGTCGGACCGCACCGCCTCGCTTCTCTACGCATTTGCATCCTGCAACTTCGCCTTTTCACCGTTAAGGGAGGAACACCATGTATTCGATCTTCCGACTCTTCGTTCTCGCGGCGGCCCTCGTGCTCGCATCGGGAACCGCGCTCGCCCAGACCAAGCTCAAATGGGCGCACGTCTACGAGACCTCGGAGCCGTTCCAGAAGTGGTCGGTCTGGGCGGCGGACGAGATCAAGAAGCGCACCAACGGCAGATACGAGATCACGGTCTTTCCGGCCTCGCAGCTCGGCAAGGAAACCGACATCAATCAGGGGCTGCAGCTCGGCACCGTGGACATCATCATCTCCGGCCTGTCGTTCGCCGCGCGCAGCTTGCCCCGTTTCGGCGTAGGCTACTATCCGTACACTTTCCGCGGTCCCGACCACCTGCTCGCGTGGGCGAGGTCACCGGCGTTCAAAGAGCTAGCCGACGCGTATCGCGCCAAGACCGGCATCCAGGTCGTCGCGATGACCTATTACGGCACGCGGCAGACGACGTCGAACCGCGACTTCAGCGACTGCGCCGGCATGAAGGGGCTGAAGATACGGGTGCCCGACGTGCCCGCTTACATGGCCCTGCCGAAGGCCTGCGGCGCGAACCCGACGCCGATCGCGTTCGCCGAGGTCTACCTCGCGCTGCAGAACGGCACGGTCGAGGCGCAGGAAAACCCGCTGACGACGATCGAGGCCAAGAAGTTCTACGAGGTGCAGAAGAACATCATCCTCACCGGTCATATCGTCGACGCGATCGCTACGCAGGTCGCGCCTCAGGTGTGGTCCAAGCTCTCCGCCGCGGACAAGGAGGTCTTTACCGAGGTCATGCAGGAAGCCGCCGCCCGCGCGACCAACGACATCAAGAAGCGCGAAGCCGAGCTCGCCGAAGAGTTCAAGAAAAAGGGCCTCAACGTTCACGCCGTCGATCGCAAGTCGTTCCAGGAAGCCATCATGAAGAGTGTCTCGCTGGAGTCGATGGGTTACTCCAAGGCCGATTGGGACAAGATCCAGGCGATAAAGTGACGCAGGCGTCCAAGAGCGCAAGGCGTAGCCGCAGCGCGATTGGAAACGCCTGCGTCATTCCCGCGAAGGCGGGAATCCGGCGGCTTAGGGCCCGGCGTCATCCCCGCGAAAGCGGGGATCCAGCGGCTTCAGAAGGCGGGGATCCAGTGACTTCGCGATGGCTGACGGCGCTGGGTTCCCGCTTTCGCGGGAACGACGAAGCGCCGCCGTCATCGCCGCGAAGGCGGGGATTCAAGTTCATGAGGCAACCACGTCAATGATCCGAACTTGGGCCCCGGCCTGCGCCGGGGCGACGGACCTCGCGTCCCGCCCTCGCTGGAATAAGTCACCTGGAGGAAATCGCGACCCATGACCACGACCGCGGCGCCTCGCCCCGAAGAACACGTCCTCGACGCCGAGGGCCACTTTCACGCGAGCGACGAGCCTGTCGATCTGTCCGGCTACGGCTGGGAAGACTGGTTGACGCTCGGCATATTCTGGCTGCTGGCGGCGGACGTCTTCTACCAGTTCTTCACCCGCTACGTGCTGCAGGACTCGGCGGCGTGGACCGAAGAAATCGCGCGGTATCTCCTCATCGTGGTGAGCTTCGTGGGCGCGTCGATGGGCGTGCGCAAGAACACGCAGATCCACGTCGAATTCCTGTACCGCTGGCTGCCCGGGCCCGCCGGCCGCGTGCTGTCGACTTTCGTGGATATCGTGCGCTTCGCGTTCCTTGCCTATGCGACCTACCTCACCGCCTTGCTGATCCCGACGATGCAGAATCTCAAGATGACAGTGGTCGATTTCCCGATGAGCTATGTCTACGGTTTCGTGGGGCTCGGCTTCGCGATGATGACGTTGCGTTCGATTCAGGTCGGGATCCGGCACTGGAGGCAGGGTTGGAGCATTCTCGAACGTCCCGGCGAAGCGGAAGCATGAGCAGCGCCCGGACATGAACAGCATCCTGCTGGGCGGCTTCGTCGCTATCATGGCGACCGGCGTGCCGATCGCGATCGCGATGGGCATCGCCTCGCTGCTCTATATCTGGATGTCCGGCACGATCCCTCCGCTCACCGTCGTGCACCGGATGGTCGGCGGCGTGGACAGCTTTCCGCTGCTCGCGGTGCCGTTCTTCATTTACGCCGGCAACCTGATGAACTCGGCCGGGATCACCAACCGGATCTACAACTTCGCGCTGGCCCTGGTCGGCTGGCTTAAGGGCGGCCTCGGCCACGTCAACGTCATCGGAAGCGTGATCTTCGCCGGAATGTCGGGCACCGCGGTGGCCGACGCCGGCGGGCTCGGCACCATCGAGATCAAGGCGATGCGGGATCACGGCTACCCGACCCCCTTCGCCGTGGGCATCACCGCCGCCTCGGCGACCCTCGGACCGATCATTCCGCCGTCGCTGCCGATGGTGATCTACGGAGTGCAGGCGAACACCTCGATCGGCAAGCTGTTCGCCGGGGGGTTCATACCCGGCGCCGTGATGGCGATCTTCATGATGGTGATGGTCGGCTATTACGCGCACGTGCGAAGGTATGGCGCCGACATCGCGTTCGCGTGGGGACGGATGGGCCGCGCATTCCTGGAGACCGGCGCCATCGCGGTCACCTCCGCCGCGCTGTACTTTCTGTGGTCGAACGAGACGCTGGGCGGATGGGTGCGCTTCGGCATTCCGCTCGTCGCCGTCATGCTCGCCGACAAGCTGTTCAAGTTCGAAGCGTTCATGGCGCTGCTCACGCCGGTGATCCTGATCGGCGGCATGGCAAGCGGGCTGTTTACGCCAACCGAGGCGGCGGTGGCGGCGGTCGCCTGGGCGCTGTTCCTCGGTTTTGCCTGGTACCGAACGATGAGCTGGCGGATGCTGATCAAGGTATCGATGGACACGATCGAGACCACCGCCACGGTGCTGTTCATCGTCGCCAGCGCGTCGATCTTCGCGTGGGTGCTGACGATTACGCAGATGACCGATGCCATCGGCGCGTGGGTGCTGTCGATCAGCGACAACCCGCTCATCTTCCTGCTGCTCGTCAACATCTTCCTGCTGTTCGTCGGCTGTTTCATGGAGACGATCGCCGCGATTACGATTCTGGTCCCGGTGTTCATGCCGATTGTCGCCAAGCTCGGGATCGACCCCGTGCATTTCGGCGTGATCATGGTGTTGAACCTGATGATTGGCCTGTTGACCCCGCCGGTCGGCATGGTGTTGTTCATCCTGCAGAAAGTCGCGAAAATCTCCTTCGAGCGTACGGTGAAGGCGGTGCTGCCGTGGCTGTGGCCGCTGCTGGCCACACTGGTGCTCATTACGTACGTGCCGCAGCTCGTGCTCTGGCTGCCGGGCGTCATTTACGGGAAGTAGCCGTTGTCCATCATTCGCGCCATCGACAGGCAGCAGCTCGACCGGGATTTCGCCGCGGTCGAGCGGCGGGCTGGTGCAGACGCGAGGCCTGTCGCCCTGAACGCGGCGAGGAGCGCAACATGCTGACCAAGACCTCACTCACCATAAGGCTCCATCCCGGCGACGATGTCGTGATCGCCCGAGCGCAGCTCGTCTCCGGCACGGCGCTGCTCGACGAGAAGGTAACCGTGTCCGGCCTCATCCCACCAGGGCACAAGGTGGCCACGCATGCGATCGCCGCCGGCGCTCCGGTCAAGCGCTACAACCAGGTCATCGGCTTCGCCAAGCGGGCGATTCAACCCGGCGAGCACGTGCATCTGCACAACCTGGCGATGGGCGACTTCGCCCGCGATTATGCGTACGGCGTCGATGCCAAGCCGACGCGCTACATCGATCCGCCGGCGACGTTCCAGGGCATTGTTCGCGCCGACGGCCGGGTCGCCACACGCAACTACATCGGCATTCTGTCGACGGTCAACTGCTCGGCCACGGTGGCCCACGGCATCGCCGATGCGTTCAAGGCGCGGGGCATGAGCGCCTTTCCCAGCGTCGACGGTGTG
>DASVPH010000153.1:0-1551 GCA_036382945.1 Casimicrobiaceae bacterium | reverse complement strand
GCCCAGGCGCTGGTGCGCTATCTCGCGGCGCTGCGCGCCGAGACGGGGTTGCCCGGTGTCGGTACCGCGCCGCTCTTCGGCGGCGTATTCGCGATCTTCGGCCACGGCAACGTCGCCGGCGTGGGTGAAGCCTTGTACCGCCACCGCGCGGAGCTCCCGACCTATCGCGCCCACAACGAGCAGGCCATGGCGCACGCGGCGATCGCCTACGCCAAGGCGCACATGCGCCGGCGCATGATGGCGTGCACGACCTCGATCGGCCCGGGCGCGACCAACCTCGTCACCGCCGCGGCGCTGGCGCACGTCAACCGGTTGCCGGTGCTCCTCCTCCCCGGCGACATCTTCGCCTCGCGCGCACCCGATCCGGTGCTGCAGCAGGTCGAGGACTTCCACGACGCATCGGTGTCGGCCAACGATTGCCTGCGGCCGGTGTCGCGCTATTTCGATCGGATCATGCGTCCCGAGCAGTTGCTCGCCGCGCTGCCGCGCGCGATCCGCGTCCTCACCGACCCGGGGTTGTGCGGGCCGGTGACGCTCGCCTTGCCACAGGACGCGCAGACGATGGCGTACGACTTTCCGGAAGAATTTTTCGCCCCGGAGACCGTCGAGTTTCAGGCGTTGCCTCCCGACGAGCGCGAGCTCGAGCGCGCCGTTGCGATCCTGCGCGGCGCGAAGCGACCCTTGTTGATCGCCGGCGGCGGCGTGCTCTACGGGCTCGCCTGCGCTGCGCTCCGCGCGTTCGTCGACGCGCACGGCGTTGCGGTGGCGGAAACACAAGCCGGCAAGGGTGCGCTACCGTGGGATCATCCGCTGCAGCAGGGCGCGATCGGCGTCACCGGCTCGCCGGCGGCCAACGCGCTGGCGCGCGAAGCCGACGTCGTGCTCGCGGTCGGTTCGCGGCTTTCCGATTTCACGACCGGATCGCACTCGCTGTTCACGGGAGGCACGCTCGTCCATCTCAATGTCAACGCGTTCGACGCGCGCAAGTGGCGCGGTGTCGAGCTCGTCGCCGACGCGCGCGCCGGGCTCGCCGCGCTGTCGCGCGCGCTGCAAGGCTGGCGCTCGGACGACGCGTGGCAGGCGAAAGCGCGAAGCGAAGCCGACCGCTGGCGCGCGGAGGTCGCACGCATCACGGGCAGGCGCGACGTCGAGCTGCCCTACGAAGGGGAAGTCATCGGCGCGGTGCAGCGCTCGTCGGCCGATTCCACCGCGCGCGACATCGTCGTTTGCGCCGCGGGAACGCTGCCCGCCGACTTGCACAAGCTCTGGCGCACGAGCGTGCCGGGCGGCTATCACATGGAGTACGGCTATTCGTGCATGGGCTACGAGATCGCCGGGGGGCTGGGCGTGAAGATGGCGCTCCCCGAGCGCGAGGTCGTCGTCATCGTCGGCGACGGCAGCTATCTCATGTTGAACTCCGAGATCGCGACCTCGGTGCTGCTCGACCAGAAGCTCGTCGTCGTGGTGCTCGACAATCGCGGCTTCGGCTGCATCAACCGGCTGCAGCAGGCCTGCGGCGGCGCACCGTTCAACAATCTGTTCGTCGATGCG